>JBEIKS010000081.1:0-9450 GCA_040379625.1 Burkholderiaceae bacterium | reverse complement strand
TGTAATCAAGTCCACCATGCGCATTTTCACATTGATGTGGGCCTGCACCATATCATTGACGTTCTTGGCCATGTCTCTGAATGCGCCGGTGAAAGCGTTTTCATCAATCTTTTTGGAAATAATGCCAAAGTCGTTGTGCTGTGTGGCCATTTCAGCCTGAGCCGCAATGAACCGAGTCAATTCGGTAGCGTTGTATTCCATCGACTTCTTGGCGCTCTGAACAGCATCAGACACTTTGCGTTTTTCGCCTGGCAATGCTGCCATCTCTTGAGTGAAATCACCGGACGAATATTGTGTAATCAAGTCCACCATGCGCATTTTCACATTGATGTGGGCCTGCACCATGTCATTAACATTCTTGGCCATGTCTCTGAATTGCCCAGAAAAGGCGTTTTCATCAATCTTTTTGGAAATAATGCCAAAGTCGTTGTGCTGTGTTGCCATTTCAGCCTGAGCCGCAATGAACCGAGTCAATTCGGTAGCGTTATATTCCATCGACCTCTTGGCGCCCTGGACAGCATCAGAAACTTTGCGTTTTTCACCTAGCAACGGCGACATTTCTTGAGAAAAATCACCGGCCGCATATTGTGTAATCAGGTCGACCATGCGCATTTTCACATCGATGTGGGCCTGCACCATGTCATTAACATTCTTGGCCATGTCTCTGAATTGCCCAGAAAAGGCGTTTTCATTGATTTTGTGGGAAATAATGCCAAAGTCGTTGTGCTGATGGCTCATTTCCATTTGCGCCGAAACAAACTTGTTCAGTTCGGTGGCACTGTATTCCATCGCCGCTTTGGCAGCTATTACCGCATCAGACACTTTTTTCTTTTGACCAGGCAACGGGGCCATGGACTGACTAAAATCGCCCTTGGAATACTGCGCAACCAAATCCACCATGCGCATCTTCACATCAATGTGCGCCTGCACCATGTCATTGACGTTTTTTGCCATTGTGCGGAACTGACCGGTAAAAGCATCTTCGTCGATTTTGCTTGAAATAATGCCGTGGTCGTTGTGTTGAACGCTCATTTCAGTTTGCGCAGTCACAAACTTGTTGAGCGTTGCTTCGCGTTCGTCAGATTGCTTTTGCAATCCGTTGATTTTTTCAAGCAGACAAGAAACCAAGCTGTTGATGTCTGAAGCCACCTGGCGGTGACTCTCGCCCAGTTCGGAAAGGCTTCCCAGGCGAACGTTGTTCCAATCACCCGCAGACGCTGCGTTTTTCATTTGACGCAATGCATCGCTCAATGCAATGTTTTGTCCGGCATACAAGAAATCAAAAGCACCCATTACAAACCCTTCCAGTCGTTTTTTTCTTCGAATCAAGCATTGACCGATCTGTTGCAAATCCAGATCAGGATACATATCGAGACGTTATGCTTTTAACCGCACTGCAGGAAGGGTGAATAAGGGGAAAAAAGTGTTAGATCGTGATTTTTTAACCAAGATTAACTTTAACAAAAAATAACGCCAGATTAAAACTCATCAACAAAGCACGTATTACGTTGGACATTGACTCTATAATTTACCGCATGACACCCGCATTTACCCAATTCGAAGCCGAACTGCGCAAGTTCCACCACCACAGTGGTCATGCGCTATTAGAAGCCATGACAGAAAACGGCAGCCAGTCCCCGGTCAAGGCAACTGCTTTTGCCCAATTGCTCAACGACTTTTATTATTTGCTGCAATGGCTGTGGCGAAACCCGAATAAACTCAGCTATGAACAAGGTCTGTTCATCAAGGCGTTTGAAGACCTGATTGCCTCCATCGAAGGCGAGGAGCCCAGCGACAACAGCGTACAAGCCCACATGCGTTTGTGGCAGGAACTGATTAACCGCCCTGACTACGCGGACACACTGACCTTCATTCTCGAACCCGCCCCCCTGACAGTGCGCTTGCTGGAGCGGTTCGACACCGAGCACCGCAGCACCCATGCGCCGTTGTTAAAAACCATGATGTTGCGTCTGGCCCACTGGGCCTTGCAACAGCACCCAGGCCTGCAAGCAACAGCCCACGAAAAATACAAAGCCTTGGAAATCATGCTGGAATCCAACACCACAAATACGCCACCACAACTGCCCGCATTGCTGCCTGAAACCCTGACGGGTGACCAGACCGAACAGAGGCATGCCATTGTGCAACGCGCCGCGCTGGCGGGCAACGCAGCAGAGCCGGAAGAAACCGTAGAAAGCCTGCTGGCAAAGCTCGACCGCTTGGTGGGCCTGGAACCCGTCAAGGCAGAGGTTTTTAACTTGGTCAATTTGCTCAAACTCAACGCGCTCAGGCAAACCCGGGGGTTCCCTACCTTGGACATTACCCGGCACATGGTTTTTTATGGCAATCCGGGAACAGGCAAAACCACCGTTGCACGCTTGCTGGCAAAAATCTTCAAAGCCCTGGGGGTGCTGCGCAAGGGGCATTTGGTGGAGACCGACCGAAGCGGCCTGGTGGCAGCCTACGTAGGTCAGACGGCGCTGAAGGTAAAACGTGTGGTCAATCAGGCCGAAGATGGTGTTCTGTTCATCGACGAGGCGTATGCCCTGGTGCGTGGCGAAAACGACTTCGGCTCGGAAGCGGTTGAAACACTCATTAAATTGATGGAAGACAGGCGGGAAACGCTGGTGGTCATCGTGGCGGGCTACACGGAAAAAATGACGGAATTCATTGCATCAAATCCGGGTTTGAAATCCAGATTCACCCGTTTTCTGGCATTCAACGACTACGATGCCCAGCAACTTTGCGTCATTTTTGAAACCATGGTGGCTGATGCCGGCATGCAGCTCACACCGGCCGCCCGCGCCGTGGCCATTGCGGCGTTTGAGCGGGTTTCAGCGACGCGCAGCGAAGGTTTTGGCAATGCGCGGTTTGCAAGAAACAGTTTTGAACGGGCGACCATGGCACAGGCCAACCGCCTTGCGGCGCAATCCACCGTTTCAGACGCTGACATTGCAAGCTTGCAAAGCGAAGACGTGCAGTGGGCCGTGCAACACAACGACCCGATGCAGGCGCAAGCGCCCCAAAACAGCTGAATTGCAGTGCGCTTGGGGTTTCTCTTTAAGGCGCCCGCTTTGCCATGCCGTAGAGTTGGGTTGAGCGCGACCCCGACCGGCAAAACGCCAACACCGGGTGCGGCATTTCTTCCAGCAGTTTCGCCATGGCCGTGGCTTCTTCCGGCTTCAACTGCCCGGCCACTACCGGCAAAAACGCATACTGCAAACCGAGAGACCGGCAGGCCTGTGCCACTTGTTCGCTGGTGGGTTGGCTGGGGCCGGCTTCAAAATCGGGGCGGTTGTTGATCACGCTTTTAAAGCCCAGACGGGCCACTTCAGACAAATCACCCAGACCCAGTTGGGCTGCGGTGGAAAACGTATCGTTGTGTCGTTGCAAGTTCAAGGGAATATCGTCTTTCTTGGTATATTTCAAAGGTACGCAAGGTGCAGGAATTGATCGGAACTGAAGATATTTCATGCCCAGCAAACCACCGATGATAAAACACGGCAGCGCTATCAAGGAGCCCAGCGACAAAGTTGCCATGCCAGACAAACCCTGCCCCACCGTACAACCCAAAGCGGTGACGCCGCCAAACCCCATCAACACACCACCCACCAAATGGTTGCCCAAATCTTCAGTATTGGAAAAACCCTGCCAATGAAAGGTTCTGGTTACCAGCGCGCTGATGGCTGAACCAACCACCACCGCAGGTACCAGCACAATGCCTGCGGTCAGCTTTTTTGAGGTGTCGCTAAAGAACACAAGCCAGTCAATGACATAAGCGTAAGGCGCCACAAAAGACAAACCTTCCATCCGCCCCGAACTGCTGCCTACAAAGGCTTCTTCCAACGTGTTGGGGTCTTCAGCCACATAACCGATGTGCCCAGACACATAAAACAGTCCCACCACACAAGCGCCAATGCCCACGCCCGCTAAAAGGTTTTCAAAGGTCCAGAAATTGCAGCTCAACAGCGCAAATGCAGCAAACACCGAGGCCAGCAATACAAAAGAAAGCACCTGCGTTTGTACCAGCGGCAACCCCGAAACAGCGGACAAAACATGGGGAATGTCCTGCCCTTGCGGCAGGTTTAAACTGAACAAGTCCAGCGTGTTGGCGCGCAAAACGCCAAACACACCGCGCAAAGTCATCCAGGCCGACAAAGCGAGCACGAAAAACACCACCAGCGACTTCAAATTGCCTTCACCGATGCGAACCAGCGTTTTACTGCTGCAACCTGCCGCCAACACCATGCCGAACCCGAACACGAGGCTTCCCACCACAATGGACAGCCAATTCAGGCGCGCCGCGGTGTAAATGGTTTTGGCGGTATTGATGTCACCCATTACAGACAACACACCGACCCCGAAAATACCCCCGGCGATGGCCAACATCCATTGCCGCAAACGGGTGTAGTCGCCCACGGAAATAATGTCGGTCACCGCGCCCATGGTGCAGAACCCGGTTTTTTGCATCAGGGCTCCAAAACAAAGCCCCACCGCCACACTTAACCACAGAACGTACTGATTCAGCGCGGAAATATCGATATCTGCCATAATGAAATTACAACCTTGTGCGTTTGCGAAATGTTGAGCCCGAATCATAACAACCAAAACCACGAGTCACTCATGCCGCAACATAAAAACGACAATCGAACCAGTCACTGGTTCCTTATTTTAAGCGCATGTCTGATGCTCTTCTGTTGCCTGAAAAATGCCCGGGCGGCAAGCGTGGGAGATCGCATTGAATGGCCAGACATGCTCACCCATGACGGCCGGGCACTCACCAAACCGGATTTTAAAAACCATTACGTCATGGTGCAATTTTGGGCCACTTGGTGTCCGTATTGCAGCCTGCAAAATGTCACGCTCAACAAGTTGCAACCGCAATGGGAAAGCAGAGGTGGAAAGCTGCTCACCATCTCTGTCGATAAAACCCCGGAAGCGGTGGCTGACTATTTAAAAAAGAAGGCTTACCGCTTTCCCACCGTAATGAGCAACCCTGAACTGAAAACCCTGTTTGGAAAAATAAAATCGGTTCCAACGGTCTTGATTGTGGGGCCGGACGGCACCGTGCTGCAAAAAATAGAAGGTCAGATGTTGGACGAAGATCTCATGGAATTGCTGGAGCGTTTGCCCAAGGCCAAGCCAGGCTAAACACCACCCGCTTTGGGGATTCCGCAAAACCGGCGTGAAAGCATACTGACATTCATTTCGATGACTGAAGGAAACCCACCATGAATGACGGCCCCGAGCTTGGAAAAATTCTGGATACCCATGTAAAGGCACACTTCACAATCTTGGTGACTGTGATGTCAACAATTGCATTCGTTGTCTACTTTGATGAAATCAAGCAAATGCTGGGCGGTCTGAGCTCATCGTTGAACCTCTGAAAAAACCAAAGGTATTTTCGATGTGCCCAGTTTGCTGCTCAAATCACTGATTCACTGGAGAGGCCGGGTCCAGCAACAAGGCCATCAAGTGCTTTAACTGCTGCTCGGTCAGCACCTTATTGTGCCCGAAGCGGGGCATGTTGCTGCAGGCGTTGTACGCTTTGGAATTGTTCAAGCGGTTCCAGGTGTACTGCACCACAGGCTCACTGTTGCCACGCAATTTGCCATAGTTCCACAGCGACGGGCCGATGGTTCCGTGAGAAATTTCTTTTTTGTCGATCTGGTGACAGTTGTAGCAACCGCCACCGTTTTCAGCATCGGCTTTGTCTGTCCAGGTCGCTCCACGCCCGCTTTGTGCAATTTTCTCGCCCTGCTTCCAATCCCCGAAATAGTTTCCGTCTGCAGGTTGGGCAATGGCGGCTAACGCCTTGTTTTGCATGGAAGCCCTCAAGGCCTGTGTGTCTTTGGCTTGCGAGGCCACAGGGTTGGAGCACAAGGCCTGAAAGGAATCTTGCTGTATGCGGTCCAAGCCTGCGATGCCTTCAGCCCTGAAACTGGTTTTAATGACTTCATGGCCGCGCTCTGAATAATCAGCGTTTCCGAACAAGGCGCAACCCGACAGCAACGCCACACCCATCAACCCGCCAAAGGACAAACAGACGCCCAGCGCCGAGCGCTTGTTTTTACTGATATGTTTCATCGTATTCTCCAGTTCATCGCTTCAGGCCGGGTGTCATCAGCACACCACCGTTTGCATTGATCGCCATGTAGGACGAGAGCGCCACCGTTAAATCAGAACCATAAACCGGAAAAGGCAGGCGTTGCTGCCTGAAACAATCGTTGATGCGGCGTTGCATGGTCCAGAATTCGCCACTGGAAACCCGGTAGGCGGGCCAAGACCCCCATCCCACGGCGGCTCCGGGGTTTTTTGTCAGATTGGGCAGGTCTTGCAGGCGGATGCGCTGCTGATCGGCTGCATGGCAGGACGCACAGGAAAAGTCCATGGGACCGCCCTGAAAATAAAATGCCTGCTTGCCAATGGCGTACATTTCCTTTTCTTTGGCGTGAGACATCGGCACCTTGACGGTCATGTCCCTGGACTGGGTCACCACGTAGGCCACCACCGCCTCAATGTCCTTCTTCAAACCCTTGCCAAATGCGGCATCAACAATGCCCTTGGCAGGAATGCCCTGCAATGTTTCCATGCAGGTCATCAAACGCGACTCCAAATCCTGTACCCGGCCGGTGTCGGCAAAATAACGGGGCAACTGCGCGTACGCACCCTTGACAACCCCAGGACCCAAACCCAAGTCACAGGCTTGAAGACTGGCTTTTTTCGGGCCGCCCGGGGCACTCCAATACTCCTCACCCGCTGCCTCATACAATTCAGACGGATTGCCCTCCGCGATCATTTCGCGGTATTTTGCAATCGCATCCGTGGCAGACTGCGCAAAAGCCAGGCCGCTTGCAAAGCATGCAGTCAGCACAGCGGTTTTCAACATTCTTGTTTTTTTCATCTTGTCCTCTCTCCTGCCCGGTGGGCCGATCATTAGGCAATCGCAGCTTCGTCCGTGCGTTTGTCGCCCCGGTTGTCCACCCAGCTGACCGTAATTTTATCGCCCTTGGCCGCCCCTTTGAACTTGAAGTTCAGGAAGGGATCTTTTGACACTGCCGGGCCAAACTGGCCTGAAAACACCACCTTGTCTTTGACCATGGCGGTCAGCAGTGTGATGTGCCAGGCGGGAATCAATTTACCGGCTGCATCTTTTCTCTGTCCGGACTCCATATCGTGCTTCATCAGCACCTTGACATCCACAACACCGTCTTTTTCAGAAGCGCGAATGCGCATCGGGTCAGCCATGTTTTTCTCTCCTGCTAAAAATTTGATTTATCGATGTAAAAACAGTCACTGGCAAACTCAGCCGCCACAACCGCCCAAGGTCACTTTCACTTCCTTGGTGGTGACATACCATTTGCCCTCGGCTTTCACCAGCGCGTGCACATTGGAACTTTGGCCCATCTTCACCCGCGTGGTGACAAACGGCTCGGCGCCCTCCGACAAGGTGAAGTGTGCCGCCAGTGCATTGGGGTTTTTTTCCACCAGAATTGCAATTTGCTCAACTTTCAAGCTCGATGTCACGCCGATGGGCACCACGGCACCGTTCTCGGCAATGTCAGGCGCATTCAAGCTCACAGCAGCGCTTTTTTCACTGCTGCTGCCCCCAAAAGCCTTGAGCACCTCATCCAGACTTTTACCTTCAAAAGCGGCCTTGTTCCACTCTGCAGCCTGTGCAGGCGTAATAAGGCCGGCGCCTGCCATCAAGCCGATGAGCGCTGTGAACTGCAGCACAGTTCTGCGTTGGGTATTGACTGTCATATTCTCATTCTTCCTATCCGGTTACGCTAAGTTGGTACGAAACGACCTCAGTATATTCAATCCACGCTATTCTTGCGGGCAAGTCCTCCAAATTTCTTGAAACGAAAGCGTCATCATGGCAGACACAACCAAAGACCTCACCGACACAGTTGCTGACTCACTTGCGCTGTTCGGCGCTACCGACTTGAACAAGCCTTCAGCGAACCGCCGAGACTTTTTAAAATGCAGCATGGCTGCAGGCTTTGCGGCGGCCAGCCAACCTGTGCTGGCGCAAGCCATCAAAACAGACTTCACCGGTATTATCGCCAGCGAACAAAGCATGAATGTACAAGGCGATGTGGTGCCCATTTATGTGGCCAAACCAGCCAACCAAACCACTGCGCTTCCTATTGTCATCGTCGTCAGCGAGATTTTCGGCGTTCACGAGCACATTGCCGATGTTTGCCGGCGCTTCGCAAAAGCCGGATTCATGGCGATTGCACCCGAATTTTTTTCACGCATCGGAGACCCGTCGAGCTACGGAACCATCGCTGAACTTCAAGCCAACATCATCACAAAAACCCCAGATGCCATGGTGCTAAAAGACATTGAGTCCACGTTGGCCTGGGCTGCACAAAACGGCGGTGATAACCAGCGCGCAGGCATTACAGGTTTCTGTTGGGGCGGACGCATCACTTGGCTAGCCTGCGCAAAAATACCGCAATTCAAAGCGGGTGTGGCTTGGTATGGTCGGCTGACGGGAGACAAAAACAGTTTGTTCCCAGAGCACCCCCTGGATATTGCCGGGCAACTCAAGGCACCCGTGCTCGGCCTGTATGGCGGGGCAGATACAGGCATTCCCATGGCGCATGTGGAAAAAATGCAAGGCGAATTGAAGAAATCAGGCAACACGGCTGCAGCCCTGGCATCGCGGATTGATGTGTATGCAGACACGCCCCACGCCTTTCACGCTGACTATCGGCCCAGCTACAGGCCTGCAGAAGCAAAAGACGCCTGGGAAAAAGCACTGGTTTGGCTAAAAAAACTGCAAGCTTGAAAAGGCCTTAGGAACAAAATGGCAGTTGCTGAAAAAAATACAAGCGCATGTCGGGACTTAGATAGGCATTGAAAACCAGCCCCAACACCGCAACGGCCAACACCACGCCCAACAGCCGCAATGTCATGGGGGGCTGACCCAGCCAGCGGCGAGCGCCTGTTCATAGTCTTGAGCAACATCAAGGTCTGGCTCAGGCGGCAACCATGCATGGGTGCAGCCAGTTTGCGTCAGAGCACTTCGGGTTTGCTCAGCCACCTGTTCCGAGCCCCAGTCCAATTCAGCAAACGCAGATTCGCACAAGCGGGCCATGGCCACCATCACATAACCACCATCAAGGGCAGGAATGAAGGCTGCATCGTGGTTGGCAAGCGCGCTGCGCAAAGCGGCTACATGTGTCGGGCCCAGGGTTGGGGTGTCGGTACCCATAATCATTGAAAACGGCGACTGCTCAAACTGCACCTGCATGGCGTGCTGCATGCGCTGCCCCAGGTGCCCTTGGCTTTGCGGCAAAACCTGCCACTGACGAACCAGTTTCAAGGACGCCAGAAGCTCAGCCCACTGCACCTGAGTGCCACCATCTACCCACAAGACAGGACAGATATCCTCGGGGCAGGTGTCCACCCACTGCAAAGACTTCACCAACAACTGGC
>JBEIKS010000080.1:0-9487 GCA_040379625.1 Burkholderiaceae bacterium | reverse complement strand
TCCTCGTATTCCATGGGGAAGAGCGATTCCGTCATGTTGCTCATGCCCATGGCCATGATGATCACGGTCATGACGACCATGCTCACGACAAACACGCACATGACGACCACCATGGTCATGCTCATGAACCCCATGAGTCTCCTTGGGTCGTCACCTTGCCTTTGGTTTTGCTGGCCATTCCCTCTGTGCTGATCGGATATTTGACGATTGAGCCCATGTTGCATGGTTCTTTCTTTGAGGGCGTGATCACAGTGCTGCCGCAACATCATGCGATGGCAGAGCTGAAAGAAGAGTTCCATGGCGCAATGGCGATGGGTATGCACGCATTCAGCACTGTCCCGTTTTTCCTCGCCTTGGGCGGTGTGGTCACTGCTGCGGTGTTTTATTTGTTTGTGCCGGCCTTGCCAAAGTTTTTTGGCAAGTTGCTCACGCCCGTACACACCATCCTGGACAACAAGTACTACATGGACCGATTCAACGAAATCGTATTTGCAGGGGGCGCCCGTGCGCTCGGAACTGGTCTGTGGAAAGCAGGGGATCAAACCATCATTGATGGTGGTTTGGTAAACGGCAGCGCTAAATTGGTCGGCTTTATTTCAGGCGTTACACGCCTGTTCCAGAGTGGCTATATTTATCATTACGCGTTTGCCATGATTTTGGGTGTGCTCGCGATGCTGAGCCTTTTCGTTACATTGAATCCTTAAAATAACCGAGCCTCAATCCACTTTGAGGAAAACTTGATGCAAAACACAATTCCGTATTTGAGTCTGGCCATCTGGATCCCGATACTTTCAGGTCTATTCATTATGACCACAGGGAAGGACGAAAACGCTTCGACGGTTCGAGGTCTTTCGCTGATCAGTGCAATCGTCAGTTTTCTCGTGACGATACCGTTGATCACACAGTTCGACACAGCGTCTTCGGCGCTGCAGTTTGTTGAGTCTGCAAACTGGATTGAGAGCATCAACGCCAAATACGCTTTGGGTGTTGATGGTATTTCTGTCTGGTTTGTTCTGTTGACTGCGCTGATCACTGTGTTTGTTGTTGTGGCGGCGTGGGAAGTCATTGAAAAGAAGGTCGCGCAATACATGGCCGCCTTTTTGATGTTGTCGGGCGCCATGATAGGGGTGTTTTCAGCAACAGACGGTCTGCTGTTCTACATTTTCTTCGAGGCTACCCTGATTCCCATGTACGTCATCATTGGGGTCTGGGGTGGTCCGAACAGGGTGTATGCCGCTTTCAAGTTTTTCCTCTACACCCTGTTGGGCTCATTGCTCACCTTGGTGGCGATTATTTACCTGTATCAACAATCGGGAACTTTTGAAATTTTGGCATGGCACAACTTGCCTATCAGTATGGAAGCCCAGATTTTTATATTCCTGGCTTTCCTGATGGCATTTGCAGTAAAAGTGCCAATGTGGCCGGTTCACACATGGTTGCCTGATGCCCACGTCGAGGCGCCCACCGGTGGTTCCGTGGTTCTGGCGGCCATCATGTTGAAACTGGGAGCTTACGGCTTTCTACGGTTTTCCCTGCCCATCGCACCCGACGCCAGCCAGGCGATGTCTGGTTTTATGATCACTTTGTCGCTGATTGCGGTGGTCTACATTGGCTTGGTCGCACTGGTGCGGACCGACATGAAAAAACTCGTGGCGTACTCCTCAATTGCACACATGGGTTTTGTGACCTTGGGCTTCTTCATGTTTCAAGCACTGGCGGTTGAAGGTGCCATCGTCCAAATGATCTCCCACGGTTTTGTCTCCGGTGCCATGTTCCTTTGTATCGGTGTTCTTTACGACCGTATGCATTCCCGCAACATTGCCGATTACGGCGGTGTGGTTAATCGCATGCCCAAGTTTGCTGCGTTGTTCTTGTTGTTTGCAATGGCGAATGCCGGTTTGCCAGCCACCAGCGGATTCGTTGGTGAGTTCATGGTGATTCTCGGGGCGGTGGAATACAACTTCTGGATTGGCATGCTGGCCTCCACAACCCTGATTTTTGGTGCCGCTTATTCATTGTGGATGTACAAGCGGGTGGTGTTCGGTGATGTTGCAAATTCGCATGTGGCGGAGTTGGAAGATGTGAACTCACGCGAATTCTGGATGCTGATGACCATGGCGGTGTTGGTGCTGGCAATGGGTTTGTACCCGAAACCCTTCACCGATGTCATGCATGAATCTGTCATGTCGCTGCTCAAGCATGCGGCCACTTCTAAGCTTTAAGGAAAAACAACGTGACTGGAATAACCTTCGAAAGTTTGAATGCTGCTGCGGCCGCACCCGAGCTTTTCCTGCTGTGCGTCGTTTCTGCCTTGTTGGTGTTCGACGGGCTGACACAGGGACGATCCATGGAGTTCATCCACAACGTCTCAGTGGCTTGCGTCACCGCGATTGGCTTGTACTGCCTCTATGGGGTCAGTGATGCCCAACCGGCGCTGGCCTTCAGCGATATGTACATCAACGATTCAATGGGGTTGGCCTTAAAGGGCTTTACCTGTTTGGCGGTGGCCATTACGCTGGTGTATGCCCGTCAATATGCCGCCGACCGGGATATGCTGCGCGGTGAGTTTTATGCGCTTGCATTGTTTGCATTGCTTGGGCAAATGGTCATGATTTCGGCCAATACCTTCCTGTTGATTTATTTGGGTCTGGAATTGCTGTCCTTGTCCCTGTATGCCGCAGTGGCTCTTAGAAGAGACCACTTCGAGTCATCAGAAGCTTCCATGAAGTATTTTATTCTGGGTGCGCTGGCGTCAGGTTTCCTGCTCTACGGCATGTCCATGATTTATGGCGCGACCGGCTCCCTGGAGTTGTCTGCAATTGCAAAAGCCTCGGGTGCCTTGGGTGCCAACAAACTCATTTTTGTATTTGGTTTGGTGTTTCTGGTGGCTGGTCTGGCTTTCAAGCTCGGTGTGGTGCCGTTTCACATGTGGGTACCCGACGTGTATCAGGGCTCGCCAACGGCAACCACGCTGTTGATCAGTGCTGCGCCGAAGCTTGCTGCATTTGCCATGCTGATCCGTATTCTGGTGGACGGCTTGTTGGCTGTGGCCAATGACTGGCAGCAGATGTTGATGGTGTTGTCTGCGTTGTCCATGGGGTTGGGCAACCTAGCTGCGATCGCCCAGACCAATCTGAAACGAATGTTGGCCTATTCAACCATTGCCCAGATGGGCTTTATGCTGCTGGGCATGATGTCGGGCGTTGTGGGTGCAGACACCACTGGCGCTGCGAGCGCCTACAGCGCATCCATGTTCTATGTGGTGACTTACGTCTTGACCACATTGGGCACCTTCGGTGTGATGCTGTTGTTGTCCAACAAGGGGCTGGATGTTGAGAATATCAGCGACCTCAATGGACTGAACTCGCGTGCCCCCTGGATGGCGCTGGTCATGTTGGTGCTGATGTTCTCTTTGGCGGGCGTACCCCCAATGGTGGGCTTTTATGCCAAGCTGGCTGTATTGCAGGCGGTGTTCGCAGCCGGGCATGTGTGGCTGACCGTGTACGCGGTCATGATGTCCTTGATCGGTGCTTTTTATTACCTGCGTGTGGTCAAGGCCTTGTATTTTGAAGCCCCAGTCGATACCGCTGCTCCCTTGGTGGGCACCCGGCCTGGCGCCTTGCTGGGCGTTAATGGTGCTGCAATCGTGTTGTTGGGTATTTTGCCGTCACCCCTGATGGCGCTTTGCCTGACCGCCATGCAGCGCATTTTGGGCAGTTGATTGATTTTTAAAACGACTTGAATATCAAAGCCGTTCATCAAAGCCGCTTCAACGGTGGGAGCCAGGAATGAGTGATACACCCAAACCTGATTCCCATTTGTTTGAGTCGCGCATCAGCAGCGAAAAAGTTTACGACGGGAAATTGCTAAAAATTCACAGGGATGAAGTGCGTTTGCCCAACGGCGCGTCTTCAGTTCGTGAATACACCTTGCACCCTGGTGCCGTCATGATGATTCCCGAGTTACCTGACGGGCGTTTGGTGATGGAGCGGCAGTTTCGCTATCCTTTGCAAAAGGTTTTTCTTGAGTTTCCCGCAGGCAAAATAGACGCTGGAGAAGACCCCGTGCAAACAGCCGTCAGGGAGTTGCGCGAGGAAACTGGTTATGAAGCACTGCATTGGGAGTATTTGACCGTCATTCACCCGGTGATTTCATATTCCACAGAGGCCATACACCTTTACCGCGCTTCGGGTTTGACCTTGGGCGAAAGGCGTCTGGATGACAACGAGTTTCTGGATGTTGTGTTGGTGTCTCTTGAAACCCTCATGGAGGCCATCAAAAAAGGTGAAGTGACGGATGTAAAAACTGTCATTGGTGCATTCTGGCTGGAAAAGATGCGTGCCGGTCAGTGGTAGTTTTTGCCCCGGTTTTGGATAAAAAAAAGCCCGAACTGCAGATTTTGCGTTTCGGGCTTTTTTCAACATGCGGGTTTACATGTTGGGATAGTTCGGGCCGCCACCACCTTCTGGTGTTACCCAGTTGATGTTTTGACTCGGATCTTTGATGTCACAGGTTTTGCAATGAACACAGTTCTGGGCGTTAATTTGCAAACGGCTGCTGCCATCTTCATTTTTCATGTATTCATAAACACCGGCAGGGCAATAGCGTTGTTCCGGTCCTGCGTACTTTGCCAGATTCAGGCTCACCGGAACGCTGGCATCTTTCAATGTCAGGTGGGCGGGCTGATTCTCTTCATGGTTGGTGTTGGAAATGAACACTGAACTCAAGCGGTCAAACGTCAGCTTTCCATCGGGTTTTGGATAAACGATGGGCTCAAACGCGTCGGCCGGCTTCAAGGTTTCATGATCGGTGTGGTTGTGGTGCAGCGTCCATGGCACATGACCGCCCAAGACTTTTTGTTCCAGACCCACCATCATGGTGCCGGAGTACAGGCCTTTGCCCATCCATTGCTTGAAGTTGCGGGCTTTGTAGAGTTCGTCGAACAACCATGAGTCGTTAAACGCCCTTGGATAGGCCTCCAGTTCGTCTTGGGCCCTGCCTGTTGCCAGCGCATCAAATGCAGCCTCTGCTGCCAGCATGCCGGTTTTAATGGCGGCGTGACTGCCCTTGATTCTGGATGCGTTCAAGAAGCCAGCGTCGCAACCCACCAGTACACCACCTGGGAAGGTGAGCTTGGGCAGTGACATCAAGCCACCGGCCGCAATGGCGCGTGCGCCGTAGGATATGCGTTTTCCGCCTTCGAAATATTTTCGGATAGCCGGGTGCGTTTTGTAGCGCTGGAATTCTTCGAAAGGAGACAGGTGCGGGTTTTCATAGCCCAAACCGACAACAAAACCAACTGCCACCTGGTTATTTTCCTGGTGGTAGAGGAAGGAGCCGCCGTAGGTGTCGCTGTTGAGCGGCCAGCCTGCAGAGTGAATAACCAAACCTTCCTGATGCTTGGCCGGATCAATTTCCCAGAGTTCTTTCAGTCCGATTCCATACACTTGCGGATCGCGACCCTCATTGAGTTTGTATTTTGCCATCAGGCGTTTGCCTAAATGACCGCGTGCGCCCTCTGCAAAAATAACGTATTTGCCGTGCAGTTCCATGCCGGGTTGGTAGGCCTCGGTGGGCTGACCGTCTTTGCCGATACCCATGTCACCAGTGACAACACCTTTGACTTTTCCGTCTTCGGTGTAAACGATGTCTGCGGCGGTGAAACCGGGGAATACTTCAACGCCCATGGCCTCTGCCTGTTGGCCAAGCCAGCGAACCACATTGGCCAGACTGATGACGTAGTTGCCATGGTTCTGGAAACATTTGGGCAGCAAGAAGTTGGGGACTTTGTAGCTGCTGGTTTCTGTGAGGAACAGGAATTGGTCTTCTGTTACCTCGGTGTTCAGCGGGGCACCCATCTCTTTCCAGTTGGGAAAGAGTTCGTTCATGGCGATGGGGTCCATCACTGCGCCTGACAAAATATGGGCGCCAACTTCAGAGCCTTTTTCCAGGAGAACGACACTGAGCTCCTGGCCTTTGTCTCTGGCCAATTGTTTGAGTCTGATGGCGGCTGCCAATCCGGCCGGGCCTCCACCAACGACGACGATGTCGTATTCCATTACATCGCGTTCAATTTGTTCTGACATTATTGCGTCTCCAAAAAGCATTTAGCGCAAGATTACCAAAAAACTCGCTGCTGTATTGTCTCGCAGGGGCCTTAGAGTATGCAATCTAGGTCACGAAACCTTCAGCATCCTGTGCGATGATTCAGTGTTTATGCAACAAATATGTCAAAACACCAGCTGTTTGATCGGGAGATGGTTGATATGCAAGTCAGTGATGCAGGCATTGGAAACACTTTGAGCGGCAAAATCGCTTTGGTGACGGGGGCTTCGAGTGGTTTGGGCGCAAGGTTTGCCTCAGTACTTGCGGCTCAAGGTGCCACTGTGGTGCTGGCCTCGCGGCGCCTTGATCGTTTGAGAAGCCTCAAGGCTGACATAGAGGCTGCCGGCGGTCGCGCCGCTGTTGTTGCGATGGATGTCACCGATGTTGAAAACTTGCAGGGCGTGGTGGACAGAATTGAGCTTGATGTGGGACCGATTGACATTCTGGTGAACAACTCAGGGGTCAGCAAGGCGGCCCGCCTGGTGGATGTCACGCCGGCGGACTTTGATTTTATGATGGGCACGAACTTGCGCGGTGCATTTTTTGTGGCGCAGGCCGTTGCAAACCGCATGTTGGCGCGCGCCAAGGCAAGGCCTGAAAAAACTCACCGCATCATCAACATTGCCTCTGTGGCGGGTTTGCGCGTGTTGTCCCAGATTGGCGTGTATTGCATGAGCAAGGCTGCTGTCGTGCAGATGACCAAGGCGATGGCCTTGGAGTGGTCGCGATTCAACATCAACGTGAATGCCATTTGCCCCGGTTACATCACCACCGACATGAATGCATCGCATTGGGAGACTGAAGCGGGGCAGAAGATGGTAGCCATGTTGCCGCGCCGCAGGGTCGGCAAACCAGAGGATCTCGACGCACTGCTGCTGATGTTGGCAGGTGATGGTTCTGACTTTATTAATGGCGCAATTATTACTGCCGATGACGGTTTGAGCGTGACTTGATTTGTACTCGAGCTAAAAATTGAAGGAAATGATGCAATGCACCAAAAAAAGGGTTTAGAATTGTTAGAGTGCGCAATCTAACTTTAAGCGCAAATTCCAACTTCAATTAAAACACAGCGTAAAGCGATACTTTTCGGGATGGTTTGAGTCATGGCAATGAACAAGGTTTACGCCGATGCCAATGCCGCTTTGGCGGATATTGTGTCGGACAACATCACAGTGGCCGTCGGGGGCTTTGGCCTGTGCGGCATTCCAGAGGCGCTGATTGCTGCGCTGCGAGACAGTGGCGTCAAAGGTCTGACCGCGATTTCAAACAACGCGGGGGTAGACGGTTTTGGTTTGGGTCAGTTGCTGACCACCCGCCAGATCAAAAAAATGATTTCTTCCTATGTGGGCGAAAACAAGGAGTTCGAGCGCCAGTATCTGGCAGGCGAGCTTGAACTGGAGTTCACCCCTCAGGGTACCTTGGCCGAAAAACTGCGCGCCGGCGGTTCTGGCATTCCTGCATTTTTTACCAAAACCGGCTTTGGCACCATTGTGGCCGAAGGCAAGGAAACCAGAGAGTTTGAGGGTCAGACTTTCGTGATGGAGCGTTCACTGCGTGCAGATGTTTCCTTGGTCAAGGCATGGAAGGCCGACACAGCGGGGAATTTAATCTACAGAAAAACCGCCAGAAACTTTAACCCCATGGTGGCCATGGCGGGAAAAATTACAGTGGCTGAGGTGGAAGAAATCGTTGCGGTGGGCGAGTTGGAACCCGACATGATTCACACCCCCAGTATTTTTGTTCAGCGTCTGGTGTTGAATGCGCAACCGGAAAAACGCATTGAACAACGAACCATTAGCCAATAAGCAGCACGGAGAACAGCAATGCCTTGGACAAGAGATGAAATGGCCGCACAAGCGGCAAAAGAGTTGCGTGACGGTTTTTATGTAAATTTGGGCATCGGACTGCCCACTTTGGTGGCCAACCATATTCCTGACCACATGGACGTGATGTTGCAGTCGGAAAATGGCTTGTTGGGCATCGGTCCCTTCCCGGTCGAAGCAGCAGTGGACGCTGACCTCATCAACGCTGGCAAACAAACCGTTACCACCATGCCAGGGTCCAGTTTTTTTTCCAGCGCGGATTCTTTCGCGATGATCAGGGGCGGGCACATCAATCTGGCGATTCTGGGCGCAATGCAGGTCAGTGAGCGCGGCGATCTGGCCAACTGGATGATTCCAGGCAAATTGGTCAAGGGCATGGGCGGCGCCATGGATTTGGTGGCGGGCGTGGGCAGGGTGGTTGTTTTGATGGAACATGTGGCCAAGAAAAAGGATGGCTCCGAGGACATAAAAATTATGTCGGCTTGTAATCTGCCTCTAACGGGGGTGGGCGTGGTTAACCGAATCATCACTGACTTGGCGGTTTTGGATGTATGTGCCGAGGGTTTGAGGCTGGTTGAACTGGCTCCGGATGTCGATTTGGAAACTTTACGCGCAAAAACTGGCTGTTCGGTTCTGGCATAGGCAACAGGCACGGTATAATTCCGATTTCACTGATGCGCCTTTTGTGCGCTTGTGTGCGTTATGACCAAATATGTGTTTGTTACAGGTGGTGTGGTGTCCTCGCTCGGAAAGGGCATCGCCGCCGCTTCTCTGGCTGCCATCCTTGAAAGCCGTGGCCTGAAAGTCACCATGCTCAAGCTCGATCCCTACATTAACGTGGATCCGGGCACCATGAGTCCTTACCAGCACGGCGAAGTGTTCGTCACCGAAGATGGCGCCGAAACCGACCTCGACTTGGGTCACTACGAGCGGTTTATTTCCGCGCGCATGCGCAAATCCAACAATTTCACCACGGGTCAAATATACGAATCCGTGATTCGCAAAGAACGCCGTGGTGAGTATTTGGGGAAAACCGTTCAGGTTATTCCTCACATCACCAATGAAATTCAAGCATTCATCGAGCGTGGCGCCAAAGCCGCCTGGGATGGGCAAACAGATGTGGCGATTGTCGAAATTGGCGGCACTGTGGGTGACATCGAATCCCTGCCGTTTTTGGAGGCGGTTCGCCAGATGAGTCTGAGAATGGGCCGTCACGGTGCATTTTTCATTCACCTCACATTGGTACCTTTCATTGCCTCTGCAGGCGAGCTGAAAACCAAGCCCACGCAGCACTCGGTTCAAAAGCTTCGAGAAATCGGTATCATTCCCGACGCCTTGTTGTGCCGTGCTGACCGTCCGATTCCCCACGACGAAAAATTCAAAATTTCCCTGTTCTCCAATTTGCCCGAAGATGCGGTGATTTCAGTATGGGACGCAGACACCATCTACAAGATTCCCGCCATGTTGCATGAGCAGGGTCTGGACGCTGCGGTGGTTGAGAAACTGCAACTGAAAACCACAGCCGCTGATTTAAGCGTCTGGAAGAGTCTGGTTGAAGC
>JBEIKS010000079.1:0-9549 GCA_040379625.1 Burkholderiaceae bacterium | reverse complement strand
TGCTTGAACTTCACTGTGGCAGTTTCCCCCTTCACAGAGACCTTCACGCCTTCCAAAGTCACCGCAATTGTGGATTTACCCTCAATTTTGGTTCGTCTGTCAGCAGCCCACGCATCGCGCTTGCGGCCATCTTGTGGCTTGAAGGTTTCGCTGTAAGCCGCCAGATACCCATCCACGTTTTTACCAGACCAAGCACCCACCCAAGCATTGACTGCAGCTTCGACCGCGGCAGATGCGTCAGCGCCAGATGCGGCGGGAGCAGCGGCTGGTGCCGCAGCAGGCGCAACAGGAGGAGACATTTCCATTGCAGCAGCAATCGCCTTGTCGGCAGCAGACTGACTTGGATCAGCCGGAGCAGCTTCCATGGCAGGAGCAGCAGCAACTTCTGCAGCCGGCGCCTGCTCGGTCGATTCAACCTTCTCCAGCGCTTCTGCTGCTTCAGACAGCTGGCTTGCTGGCATGAAACGCATACCCAGGGGGCGCAGGGTTTCATTTTTCGAGATGATCAGGGGACCGAAACCCACAAGTATCAGTGAAACCAACATCACCACACTGGGCAAAATCCAACGCTCATAGCGGCGATAGAAGTTTTTACGCTTGACTTCCGAATCGGCCTTATTGACCTCCTCGTCACCAATCACCATTCGCGTTAGCAACTGGTTCAAGGCCACCGGAGGCGACAAGTAACCCAACTCAAACGCAACCAACACCACCATCCAGAAGTGGAAAGGATCAATGTTGTTGGCGTAAGCGACTGGTGCCAAGGTACCTGACACGAGAATCACAGCGCCGAACGGATCCATCACCATGCCCAGGAAAACGCAAACGAGCAGAATGAAGCCCATTGCAATCCAGACGCTGGAGAACTGGGCCGGCACGTTACTCATAATTTCCGAACGCTCAATCACGCCACCGATGTTCAGGGACAGACACATCAGCATGATCAAGGCGCCAATGTGACCGATGGTCTCGTTGGAAGCGGCACGGATCGATGATTCAACACCCGTCTGGCGGCCTGAGCCGTAGGCCTTCGCACCTTCGGTTGAAGCAATCACAGAGGTTGCTCCGCCCTTGAACTTGTCGAAAATCAACAGCAGCAGCATGACCATGGGCATGATGACCGGAGCTGAAGTTTCGTTCAGCTTGGTGTCCAACAAATACTCATAGGCCAAAACCACAGCAAGCAGCACGCCGACGTACGGCAAAACGGGTACAACTTCCTTCATCATCTTTGGAATGGCGACCATCGGACGCTCAAGCTTGGATGTCTTGGTTCTGGTCAGTTGAGAAACCAGAAAGAACAGGGACGAGCTCAAGACAAACACGACCACACCCCAGTGGTACAAATCGGTACTGGTGACTTGCTTGTTCAAGGCGGAGATCAAAACCACCAACAGACAAGGACGAAGCACAACACCCAAAGAACCAGACATCGCTGTGGCGGCCAGCGCAAACTGACGTGTACCACCTGCATGGCGAATCTCGTTGTAAATAATACCGCCGGCTGCAATCACGAAAATACCCGAGGCGCCGGTGTAGGCCGTTGGAACCGCAGCAGCCAACAAAATAATGTAGGTCAGAAGCTCAGGACCCATTTTCCATGGACGCAGCAGGTTCACGAACAAGTCCACCATCCGGCTTTGCTTGAGCAACATACCGGCCCAGACGTAAAGTGCCAAACTCAAGAAAATCGAGGGCAATTCAAGCAACTGGTTAATGTAGATGGCCAGACCGGACGGGTTGTCGGTAATTAAAAAATAAACCCCGGAGATCAAAGCCATGGACAGGTAAAGCGGAACTGCCAATTGTGCCAGACCAAAAGACCCGCCCTTGGTGGCATCCTTTGGAGGAAACAGAAACTGTTTCACGCTGATACCCATCAGTGTGGCGAACAAGGCCATCCAGATAAAGTGAAAATGTGCGTTTTCCAGTTCCACGCCAGAACCGGAAGATATCTGGTAATAGCGAATGCAGGAATACAACAGGAAACCATGCGCTGCAATACCGGATGCTGAGCAAACCTTGTGGTCCACCATCGATGATGCAGGGCGAATGGAAATGTGGTGGTAGCCCAAGGTGGTGGTGATGGCTGCAATTGCGAACATTGCCAACAGAACCAATGGCCTGTTTTCCGTACCGAAACTGAACAAGGCAAAAAAGCCAGTTTCCAGCAGCCTGTAAGCTTTCACTTCCGGGGTGATGCTTTGAACGATCTTGTTATAGACATCGAATTTTTCCTGACACAAGCCCCTTGCAGAGGTCAAGGATTGACGGAGAACCTCGGGGTCAAGCGGCTCTTCAGCCAAAGGATCGTTGGGGTCAAGTGGCGGAGCAGACGCGACGAGCGCGGCTTGTTTGGCCACTTCAGCGTCAATATCAACATCCAGTTTGCATGTAGGTGCAGTAGGGTCTGCGCGCAAAAGGAAGTATTGAATGCCCTTTTCTTTGTCTCCAAAGGCGGACTCACCAATTCGGAGCAATTGCCCGTGAATCATTTCGCCGGTTCCGATGACAAGTGTCAATATCAGCAGAAACACCACGGGGAAGCTGGATAGCCACTCAGCAGGTGTACGGCCGAGAAATTTAGCCCCTCGGTCTTGTGACATACTCATAGCGTGTCTTTCGAGTTGTAATTAGTAGATTCGTTAATACCGTATTTATTCAAGAACGGTTTCAAAAGCAGAAAATATTTTTGATAACATTTGAAAAAGGCCCCGTAGGGCCTTTTTCGATAGCCCTGATTACAGGCCTGCAGGATCTGCGCACTCGGAGTCAGCCTGGTTCAACTTGCAACGAACCTTCTTCATCAGCTTGAGTGTGTTTTCGTCGTACATTTTGGTTTGCGCCATGGCAGTACGTGATTCGCGCAGCATGATGGTGTACTTCACTGCGTCTGCGGATGGAATATCAACCCATTTGTCAGCAGGAATGCCTTTTTCTGCACTCTCAACCAACTTCAAGGCACGGTCGAACTGGCTTAACCAGAAATTGCGTGATTTCTTGCCGAAGTCAGCAGGAAACTTGTCTTTGTTGATCACGATTTGATAAGTCAGCACGGTCAAAGGAAAACGGACAATGCCGCCCTTTGTACCCAGACCTTTGAACAACTCCAAAGGTTTGTAAGCGGCAGCAGGCGCACCAATGATATCTACTGAACCGTTGTTGAACTTGGTCGCGAAGTTCGTGATGTCGGCAGACACAGGTTGAGCGCCGATTTTCTGCACCATGGTAGCTTGTGCTTTGTCATAGTCAAAAACAGCAATTTTTTTGCCTGACAGTTTTTCAACGCTGTTAATGCCACGGTCGTTCACAAACAAAAAGGCGGCGCCGAAAGGAATAATACCGGCGACTTCAAACTTGTCGCGCACCATGTCGGCCGAACCTTTTTCGCTGGCATAGTATTGAATGGTGGTTTGAACCACTTTGTAAGCGTCTGCGTTTGTTACCTTGCCGTCTCTAACAATGGAAGACGAGCCCAACGCATCCATGGAACCTGCAATGTTATTGAATTGGCGAGTACGGAACGAAGTAGCAATCACGCCATCGCATTGCCCTGTCTTAAAGTCTTCTGCTGCAACGCGTTCGTCTGTGTAGGCCTTAAGTTCAATGTCCGCACCGTTCTTGGCCGAATCCAGAACCCAGTCCTTGCTCATGTTGAATACATCACCGCCTGCACCCAAAATGTCATAAACGCATATTTTTTGTTTCGCTGCAAAAGCTGAATTGCTTGCTGCAAACAGGGATACAGCCGCTAATACAATGCGCGTTCCACGATTCAATTCAAACATAGTTGTGTCTCCCAACACTGAGTAGGTTTTTAATTAAAGGTCATCCAAATTAACGCCGGTGGAAGATGAAGATTTTTCATCCCAGAACTTTCCCAAGCTGCCCACGGGGGTGCGGGTACCTGTGTTTTCTGTCCAATAGCGATCAGAAAGATTGGTCATGATGGCGCCAGAGAGCGCATCCGCAATAAGGTAGTCGTTACTCGCTTTAAAATTTTTGACGTTCGCAAAACGACGAACTGCATCACGGAAGCGCGGTTGATCGTCAATCGACAAGGCAGACAACGCATACAGCGTGTGCGCAAGCCGCACACCTTGTATTTCACCCAAGACCATGGACTGGTTAAATGTTCCCCAGACATCCTTGCCTTCTGTGCCACCGGGAAGAATGTTCCAGATAACGGCGCGGGCCGCACTGGGTGCACCCCACCATTTAGCGTTTGAAATGCAGCGCAATGCGCGCTCCGCTTTCGGCGCAATTTCTGTGGAGACCCCCACCGACTGCTCGGCGGCGATATCGTTTACTACCGCTTGAAGGCCTGCAATGGTTCCCAATAAATAAAGCAACTCATCAAATTCGCGTTTGAAGGCTGGGCATTTGGCGCCGTACTTGATCTTATAAATTTCTTCAGTTTTACTCACCATGCGCTCATAAGCCAGTAACTGACGGCGAGCCGTTCTGTCTAATAAACGTTTTTGAGAGATACGCGCATCTTGGGCTTCTTCAATGCGCTTTTCGCGAGCGGCTCTCATGCTACGAAGTTCTTCGTTGATGGCCTGGTTCTCTGAACAAACAGCGGACGTTGTGAACAAAACAGTTTCAAGGTAAGAAGGGTCGCCGTACAGCGAGCGAGTAGCCGCAGAAATCAACGGTTCGGTACCTGTTGCAAAGGTACACATCAGATCCACGTCGTCCTGTTTCAACAGTGCTGGGGCAATACGGCGCTCAACCGCGTTGATCGCTGCGTTAGACGCAGTCCTTTCAACAGCCTGACAACCACTTAAGACGATCGACCCACCGAGGGCCAGACAAAGCATGGAAATGCTCAGTACGCGCTGGCTAAACATAATGTCTCCACAATATTTTTTTAGATCCCGACACTGCGGTCAGGCTTTTTCTTGATTTGAAGCTAAGTGCAATAAGGATGCCTTGGCTGTCGCAGAAGTATAGGCAAGAGAACTGCCAACAGCAAGGACATCAGTGAAATTGTTACACGTTCTGGAAACATTGGTTACTTTTCTGACGTCATTTAACTTACTGACACAGAAAAGCAAAACGGAGCCCTAGGCTCCGCTTGCTAAAACTCAACAGATTGAAAGGTTGGACCTTTCAATAATTACTCAGCCTTGGCTGTTTCTGTTGCTTGTGCTGGTGTGGTTGGCAGTGCATTTTGTGCAACTGCGATACCCACTTTTGCATAGTGACGGAAACCGTCGAATGCTTTTGCTGTCAGGTTCTTTTCGAATTCCTGAACGGTACCAACTACGGGTGCCAAACGTGGCAACTTGCTCAGTTGGCCATAAGGAATGTCAGCGTACTTGCGTGTCAGCTCTTCCACTTTGCGGCTGCCTGTTTCCACGGTCGCGGACAACTGCTCGAGCAGTGCGCGTACTTGTGGTTCGATGGCTTTCACTTTTTCACTAACGTTCAGATTCAGGTTCATGTCGAGGTCCTAGGGAGATTATTGCTCGCATTCACCGGGAAGATTTTGCGAGCGGGTTTAAAGTGAACGAACTATAACAATTGCAAACCTAAATGTGCTGAGTTTTACTTCTAGATATTTTGAATCCGGTTGAAGAAACTAGCGGGAGAAAAAATGGGACAAAGGACAGTGAAAAAACAAGACAGTGAAAAAACAAAAAACCCGCTGACGTTTTTTTCATCAGCGGGTTTCGTGTTGTTCTGGACTTTTACTGATGTACAAATTTGGTCGGAATGAGAGGATTCGAACCTCCGACCCCTTGCACCCCATGCAAGTGCGCTACCAGGCTGCGCCACATTCCGAGAAGCGTGGATTATAGCGAGTCCTCAGTTTGAGAGCAAATTACGCATGGACAGCAACTGTTCCTTGATCTTTTCGCGGTCAAGCAGGGGCGGCAACGCAGATCGCTCAGACGGGCTGACGGATGAATCACGCTTTTCCTGGTCAAGCCGGTTGCGGGCACCATGGATGGTAAAGCCGTGTTCATACAACAGCTCTCTGATTCGCCTGATAAACAACACCTCATGGTGTTGGTAATAGCGGCGATTACCCCTGCGCGTAATGGTTTTAAGTTGCGTAAACTCTTGTTCCCAATAACGCAAAACATGCGCCTTAACACCGCAAAGGTCGCTGACCTCACCGATGGTGAAATAGCGCTTGGCAGGAATGGACGGCAGGCTCGAGGTGGGCACTACACGCACTGAATCGTCAGGGCTCAGCATGCGCTAGAACTCCAATTAGTTTCTTGAAATTTGGGAAGAGGCAGAGTTATCAACCATCTGCTTCAATTTTTGGCTAGGGTGGAAAGTTACCACACGGCGCGCTGCAATTGGAATTTCTTCTCCGGTTTTTGGATTTCTACCGGGTCTCTGGGGTTTGTCTCGCAACTGGAAATTTCCAAAACCAGACAATTTGACCGATGCGCCCTGCTCCAAAGCCTTGCGCAATTCTTCATAAAAGGCATCAACAAAGTCTTTGGCTTCGCGCTTGTTTAAACCCAAGCTATCAAACAACATATCCGCCAATTCTGCTTTTGTCAGCGTAGAACCGAGAAGTTCTTCCGCGTCAAAATCAACTCTGGCATCTTTGAGTGCGTCCGAAATACTCTTCTCGACGTTCATGTGACCCATTTCTTCCATCATCATTTTATTTGTACCGTTATTATAGCAGATAAGCGCCGCACATCGCGGCAGCCGAGGCAATCATTTTTTTCATCAGCAATTCTACCTGAGCCTCTTCGATACTTTTTTCGCTGTCTTGCAAAATTATGCGAAAAGCCAGGCTCTTTTCGTTCAGATTCAGTCCCTTGCCCTCTTCTTTTGGCCTGAATTCGTCAAAGAGAAACAAGGATTTCAACCATTGCGTCTGCTCGGCTGCACCACGATGAAGCGCATCCATCACCAATTGTGCGGGGACATCATTTTTAACCACCAAGGCGAGGTCGCGCTGAACAATCGGCTGCTTTGAAACCTCTTCGTAAGCCGGCATGTGCAAATTCTGCAACACTGAGAAATCCAGCTCGAAAAGCACAGGCGCCATGGGCAACTCATACTTTTGCACCCACTTTGGATGCAGTTGCCCGATGACACCCACATTAACGCCATTTACCCAGACGCAGGCACTGCGACCCGGGTGCAAAGCCGGATGAGTGGTCGCCTCAAAACGCGCCTGCTCTGGCAACAGCGATTCAACATCACCCTTGACATCGAAAAAGTCGATGGCCCGCTGACTGCTGCCCCACTGGGCCTGATCTGCAGATCCGTAAGCCAGACCGGCCAATTTACGGGGCTGATCAAAACCTGCAACGGTCATGGGGCCCGCCACCACCGAAGTGTCTTTCCTGAAAACCCTCGCCACCTCAAAAACACGAACCCGGTCTGCGCGGTGACTCAAGTTGTGCTTTAAGTTGGCGACAAGACTGCCCATCAGGGTGGAGCGCATCACTTCCAAGTGGCTTGCAATCGGGTTCAGCAGGCGAACCGCGTCTGAATTGCCCGCGAAATCCAATTCCCAATCAGACTGTACAAATCCAAAATTCACCACCTCTTGGTAACCCAGCGCAGCCACTGCATGCCTGACAGCGTGCAGAGGACGACGGGTCTCAGACACTGACTGCATCACCACGTCTGCCTTGGGAGGCCTTGACGGCAGACGATCATAGCCAATGACGCGAATCACTTCTTCGATGAGGTCTTCTTCAATTTGAAGATCGAAACGGTGCGCGGGAGGAACTGCAGTAAAAACGCTGCTGCCTCCCTGCCCCGTTACGCTGAGTTCACAACCCAAACGCTGCAAAATAGCTTTGACCTGCTCAGCCTGAAGCGGCATGCCAATGATTTTTTCTGCACGGGCCAAGCGCATGCTCACTGCAGTGCGCGCTGGCAAGGCCACGATCTGGTCGTCTACGGGCCCAGCTTGTCCACCGCAAATTTCAAGAATGAGCGCAGTGATTCTTTCAAGATGCAGCGCGGTGCTTGAAAAATCAACGCCACGCTCGAAGCGGTGTGAGGCATCGGTTGAAAAGTTGTAACGGCGTGCTTTCCCTGCAATTGCTGCTGGCCACCAAAACGCCGCTTCCAGATAAATATCTGTGGTTTCCAGACTGACCGAACAACCCTGCCCACCCATGATGCCCGCCATGGCCAAGGGGCCATGAACATCCGCAATGACACCAATGTCGGCTGACAACTGGACCGTGTTGCCATTCAACAACTCCAGCGACTCGCCCGGCTTAGCCCAGCGTACTGTCAGCGGTCCGGTGACTTTTGCAAGATCAAATACATGGGAAGGTCGTCCCAACTCCAACATAACGTAATTGGAGATGTCGACCAACGCAGAAATACTGCGTTGCCCCGCCCGTTCCAGTCGCTGCTTCATCCAGGAGGGTGTGGGCACGGCGGCATTCACACCACGAATGACTCGACCGGAAAAACGGCCACACAGGTCTTTGTCTGCAATACCGATTTCAAGGCGATCGTCTACTGAGGCTGCGACAGGCTTGATGTCAGGCGAGCACAAGGGGGCATGGGTCAATGCAGAGACTTCACGGGCAACGCCTTGTACGGAAAGGCAGTCC
This sequence comes from Burkholderiaceae bacterium, assembly GCA_040379625.1. Classification (GTDB taxonomy): domain Bacteria; phylum Pseudomonadota; class Gammaproteobacteria; order Burkholderiales; family Burkholderiaceae_B; genus SXZD01. The sequence continues at coordinate 985 of JBEIKS010000079.1, read as the reverse complement.
GCCCGATTAGGGGTCATTTTTAGCACCAACACGACGTCGTCAAGGGCAAGGTAGTCGCGGATACTGGCGCCCACGGGCGCATCTTCCGGCAAGACCAGCAAACCTGAGGACTCCTGAGACACACCCAGTTCTTTGGCAGAACAAAGCATGCCACCACTTTCCACGCCACGCATGACTGTCGGTTTAATGGCAAAACCACCAGGCAACAAAGCACCCGGCAAGGCACACGGTATCTTAATGCCTGGCGCCACGTTGGGGGCGCCGCAAACAATTTGTTTTAACACGCCGTCGCCCACATCGACTTCGCAAACCGTCAGGCGGTCGGCATTGGGATGCTTGGCGGTTGTTTTAACCTGAGCGACGCACACGCCGGAGAAAGCGGCTCCAGCAGGACGGCGTTCCTCAACCTCCAAACCTGCCATGGTAAGCAACTCGGCCAAGGCCTCTGAAGACAAGTCGGGATTTACAAAACTACGTAACCAGGATTCTGCAAACTGCATATTCAATTCTCGTCGATCAAACCGTGTAGATCACGGGGCGCCAATTAGGCGAACTGTTTCAAAAAGCGGAGATCATTTTCATAAAAAAGACGTAAGTCGTTGATTCCGTAACGCAGCATTGTTAATCGGTCAGGGCCGACACCAAAGGCAAAACCGGTGTATTGCTCAGGGTCGATGCCAACGCTGCGCAACACATTGGGATGCACCTGCCCTGAACCGGCAATTTCCAGCCACTTGCCTTTGTTGGGTCCGGAGGTGAACGCCATGTCTATTTCGGCGGAAGGTTCAGTGAATGGGAAGAAAGAGGGTCTGAACCGAATCGTGAGCTCTGTTGTTTCAAAAAACTTCTGCAGGAAGTCCATGAAAACCGCTTTAAGATCTGCAAACGAAACGTCTTGTGCCACCCAAAGGCCCTCAACCTGATGAAACATGGGTGAGTGCGTTGCATCGCTGTCCACGCGGTAGACGCGACCAGGGGCAATTAC
>JBEIKS010000078.1:0-9631 GCA_040379625.1 Burkholderiaceae bacterium | reverse complement strand
TGCCTTCAAAAGGCGCATGAGTTCACGCAACATCATGTTTTTAATAAGATTATTTTTTTAATTTGACTTTTTGTTGCTTTTTTTACGGTACTGTGATCTCAGATTGATTGGCTTGTAAGTACAGCTTTTCCCCAAAGTTATCCACAGCCCCGAACGGGTTAGAAAAATACTTCTAGACCAAAAGGTTTGCTTCGTTATCTTCGAGTGTTTCTTTAAGTCTTTTCAATCCATCCATGACGATCCCTTCTGTTTTAGACGATTCTGATACTGTGACTTTTGTCGGTATTGCCGTGGACATTCCACTGCCGGGCTTGTTTGACTATGTGTGGCCCATGGAAGAGGTACCCATGCCGGGTGACTCGGTTTTGGTGCCATGGGGGCAAAAAATTGTCTGGGGATGGGTTTGGGAGGTCAGAAAAACCTTGCCTCAAGGCGTGCAGCGAGAAAAAATAAAAGCGGTTGCCGCGCGTGTCGTCGAGGTGCCCCGCTTATCTGAGCGCTGGATGTCGCTGATTGGGTTTGCCAGTCGGTATTATCACCATCCGATCGGCGCTTGCATTGCCGATACGCTGCCCAAGTCTCTAAAGACTGTCGGCAAAAACTCGTCTGTTTTACCGCCACTGAAAAAATGGGCCAAACAAAACGCGTCGGAATCTGGCGACGTGGCGCCTTCTGTGGTCGTTGATCTTCAGTCCAGAGCCTTGACGCCAGAGCAAGCTGCGGCGCTTAGCGACATCGGTGCAACTTCAGCGTTTGGTGTTTTTTTGTTGCACGGCATCACCGGCAGCGGCAAAACGGAAGTTTATTTACAGGCGATTTTGTCCAAGGTGCAGCAGGGTCGCCAATGCTTGTTGCTGTTGCCTGAAATTAACCTGACGCCGGCTGTTGAGCAGTTTTTTGCCAAACGGCTGCAAGGTTTGCGGGTAGGCACGTTGCACAGTGGCTTGACCGACACACAACGCCTTAAAAATTGGCTGGCGGCTTCTACGCACCGGCTTGATCTGATTATTTCAACCCGCCTGGGGGTGTTCACGCCCTTACCCGCGCTGGGACTGGTGATTGTGGATGAGGAACATGACCCGTCCTATAAGCAGATGGAGGGTTTGAAGTATTCCGCGCGTGACATTGCAATTATGGCGGGGCGTTTGAACGATTGCCCTGTGGTACTGGGCTCGGCCACGCCCTCGCTGGAGACCTGGCACAAGACGCAGTCGGGCCAATACCGTCACTTGACGTTGAAACAGCGGGCTGTTGCTGGGGCTGTGCTGCCTCAGGTTGAGTTGGTGGATACGCGACACCATCCGTCTCAAGCGGGCTTGTCCAAGCCGGTTGTAGAGGCTTTGAAGCGGGCATTGGAAGCCGGTGAGCAGTCGATTGTATTTTTGAACCGTCGCGGCTATGCGCCAACCTTGATGTGCGAATCTTGTGGTTGGGTGGCTGATTGTCACCAGTGTTCAGCCCATGTGGTCTGGCACCGCAAGGATGGGCTGTTGCGCTGTCACCATTGTGGCGCGAGCAAGCGTGTGCCGCCGGCTTGTCCGACCTGTGGAAACCAGGACTTGACGCCGTTTGGACGTGGCACTCAGCGGTTGGAAGAGGCTTTGCAGGCGGTGTTGCCCAGCGCCAGGATTTTACGGATAGATGCAGATTCGACCAGAGGCAAGGGAGCGGCTCAAGCGGCGTTTGAAACAGCCCACCATGGCGAGGTGGATGTGCTTGTGGGCACGCAAATGGTGGCCAAGGGCCATGATTTTCAGCGGGTCAGGCTGGTGGTGGCGGTGAATGTGGACGCTGCCTTGTTTTCTCATCAGCCCAAAAGCGCCGAGCGCTTGTTTTCTCAATTGATGCAGGTGGCGGGGCGTGCAGGTCGTGCTGGCGGTGTGGGACGCTTCATGGTGCAGACAAATTATCCGCACCATCCCTTGTTCGTCAGTTTGCTCAAACAAGACTACGAAGGCTTTGCTGCTTTTGAGCTTGATGCCCGGCGGGCGGCCGGTTTTGCCCCGTTTGTGTTTCAAGTGTTGGTGCGGGCGGACCACAAACGCTTGGACCACGCCATGGGATTTTTAAGTGTTGCCAAGGACTTGGCGCAGAATTTGTTGGCTGAGATGGGCTGGGACGAGAGCGACACAATACGTCTGTGCGATCCGGTGCCTTTGACGGTGGTTCGGGTGGCGGGTGTGGAGCGTGGACAACTCTTGGTAGAATCAGCCTCCCGCTCCGCTTTGCATGCCTTTTTGAATCGTTGGTTGCCTCTGTTGTGGCAAGAAAAAGGTTCTGTTCGTTGGTTTATTGATGTTGATCCTGTAGAAATCTGAGTCATTCCATGTCCCACCCCTCTCCTGTTGATGCCGTCATGAGCATGAACCCTGCCCAACGCGAAGGCGTGCGATACCTGGACGGGCCGTGCCTTGTGCTGGCCGGTGCCGGATCGGGAAAAACGCGTGTGATCACCCAAAAAATCGCTCACCTGATCAACCACGCAGGCATGCAGGCCCGCAATATTGCAGCGGTGACCTTCACCAATAAAGCGGCCAAGGAAATGGCTGAACGGGTGTCTTCCTTGTTGCAACCTGCGCAAGGCAAGGGTCTTACGGTTTGTACATTCCATTCGCTGGGCATGCGCTTGCTTCGCGAAGAGCATGCGGCGGCGGGTTTGAAGGCCCGGTTTTCAATTCTGGACTCCGCTGACAGTGGCGGCATTGTTCAACAGTTGCTGGTCACCACAGACAAGCAATTGATTCGCAAGGCACAAAGCCAGATTTCTCTGTGGAAGAACGGTTTGATAACGCCACCTGAGGCATTGGCGCAGGCTGAGTCTGAGGAGGTGGCGCAGTTGGCAAGGGCGTTTGCCAGCTATGAGGCAACCTTGGCGGCGTATCAAGCGGTGGATTTTGACGATCTGATTTTAAAGCCGACACGTTTGTTGCAAGAGGTGGCTGAAGTCCGGGAAAAATGGCAGAACCGCTTGCGTTATTTTCTGGTGGATGAAGTGCAGGACACCAACGCCTGCCAGTACGCCTTGTTGAAGTTGATCGCCGGACCGCGCGCCATGTTCACCGCTGTGGGGGACGACGACCAAGCCATTTACGCTTGGCGTGGCGCCACGCTGGAAAACCTGCGGCAACTGACGCTGGATTTTCCGCAGTTGAAGGTGATCAAGCTTGAACAGAATTACCGGTCTACGGCGCGCATTTTGAATGCGGCAAACCGTTTGATTGAGAACAACCCGAAACTGTTTCCGAAAACCTTGTGGTCTGAACACGGCATGGGCGACCCGATTGCCATTACGCCCATGAAGGAAGAGGACCACGAGGCTGAATCTGTGGCCATTTTGTTGTCGGCGCACCGCTTTGAGCGCAGGGCAAAATTTAGCGACTATGCAATTTTGTATCGCAGCAACCATCAGGCCAGAATATTGGAACAGGCGCTGCGCAAGCAAAAAATCCCTTATGTGGTGACTGGCGGGCAGTCGTTTTTTGAGCGTTCGGAAATCAAGGATGTGTTGGCCTACTTGCGACTGCTGGCCAACAATGACGATGATCCGGCTTTTATTCGCGCCATCACAACGCCGCGGCGTGGTATCGGTCAGCAAAGCCTTGAGGCATTGGGGCGTTACGCAGGCCAGCGCGGTGTCTCTTTGTTTGAGGCTGTCTATGAGAGTGGGCTGGAACAACATTTGGCTGAGCGCATGATAGAGCCGATGAAAACCTTTGCCGAGTTCATTGTCCGGTTGGAAGAGCGTGCGCACAAAGACCCCGCCGGCGATGTTTTGCGTGACCTGATTGCAGCCATCAATTACGAAGAATGGCTGTATGAACAGCATGATGAGCGCGGTGCGCAGTCACGTTGGCAAAATGTGCTGGACTTCATTTCCTGGATTACAGAGAAAAGTGGTGTTGAGACAGCTGAAAAAGCGGTTGATGCGACTGGCGAAACAATTTTGGCGGAACCCACGGAGGGATTGATAGCGCTGACGCAGAAAATTGCGTTGATCACCATGCTGGACCGCCGGGAAGAAGACGGCAAACCGGATGCCGTACAACTTACCACGCTGCACGCTGCCAAGGGCCTGGAGTTTCCGCATGTTTTCATGATTGGTTGTGAGGAAGGTTTGCTTCCCAACTACAACGACGAAGCGGAACGTTTTCTTGATGATGAGAAGCTGGAAGAGGAGCGGCGGCTGATGTATGTGGGGGTGACCCGTGCACAGCGCAGTTTAACCATCACGTATTGCAAGCACCGTAAAAAGGGACGTGAAATGGTGCGTTGCGAGCCCTCCCGTTTTATCAAGGAACTCGCACTGGACGAAGAAAACCCCGGTGTTGAAGATGCAACACCGACGCTTTCTCCGAAAGACCGGTTGAGCGCACTGAAAAACCTGCTCAACAAAACATGATTATGCTGCCTTGACTGCAGCGCCTTTTTCCTTGATCTTTTTCTTGCCCAGTTTCGACATCAATTGCATTTGCTTCACAACAACGGTTTGGTAGGCCTCGGGCAGGCTGCGAACCATCAGATCGATGGCAACGGCATCGGGGCCGACCAAAACCCTGCGTTTGTCTTGACGAACCGCACTCAGAATTATTTTTGCGGCTTTCTCTGGTGTGGTGATGAACATTTTTTCAAACGTGCGCTTGCCTTCGTCTTCGCTTTGACCCAACAAGGCTTCCACACTGTTGGTGTAGCGTGCGGTGCGGGCGATGTTGGTTTTGATGCCGCCTGGGTGAACTGACGTAGCTGAAACACCGCAGTTCAATAAATCCAGTTCCTGACGCAGACTTTCCGTGAACCCGCGAACGGCGAATTTGCTGGCGTTGTAGGCGCATTGCGTTGGTTGCGAGAACAAACCGAAGATACTGGACACATTAACAATGTGACCTTCGCCAGCGGCTTTCAAATGCGGCAGGAACGCCTTGGTGCCGTAGACCACGCCCCAGAAGTTGATGTTCATGATCCAGTCAAAATCATCGTAGTCGATGCCTTCGACTGTGGCACCCAAGGCCACGCCCGCATTGTTGAAAATCAGGTTTACTTTGCCGTGTTCTTCCACGGTTTTATTGGCCCAGGTATACACGCCCTCACGGTTTGATACATCCAGGCGGGTTCCTGTTACCAGTATGTGTTTTCCGGCTTTCTCTGCCGCGGCTTGTGCCAGTTCAATGGTGCGCTGCAGTTCGTCTGTGTTCACGTCCGACAGCGAAAGATTGCAGCCTTCCTGTGCCAGTTGAACGGCCAGACAGCGGCCCATGCCAGATGCTGCACCTGTAATGGCGGCGACTTTTGCGTTAAATGATTTCATTAAATGTCTCTCTCTGTTTTTAAAGGAATCAGACAGCCTGGACTGTCGGTTTTTTACGTGTTGTTTTTGATTTTGGCTTCACAGGTGCTGAGCTGTCGTTGGCGGCTGGGCCGACGTTGATGGCCTTGTCCATGGATTCACAGACATAGTCGCTTGAGTCGAACTTCCGTGTTTCAAGGCGGAATGCCCAAGTGAACCCTGGCCACAGCGTGGTGTTGCGCCCTTGCTCGTCGAGATACCAGCTGCTGCAACCGCCTTGTGTCCAGACTGCACCCTTGATTTTTTCCTGCAACTTTTCGTTGTAGCGTGTCAGAACGTCGGAACGGACATCCATGCTTTTGAGGTTGTCTTTTTTCATGCCGCGAAGTGCGCCAATGATGTAGCTGACTTGTGACTCGATCATGAAAATAATGGAGCTGTGGCCCAGACCGGTGTTGGGTCCGATAATGAAGAACATGTTGGGGAATCCGCTGACGGCAGCGCCTTTGTAAGCTTGCATGCCACCTGCTTGCCAGACGTCGAGCAGGTCTTTGCCGCCGCTGCCGAAAATGCAGCCTTCTTCCACGGGTTTGGTGGCCATGAAGCCTGTGCCCAAAATAATGCAGTCCGCCTCGCGAAACACACCGTCTTTGCCGAGAACGCCGTTTTCACGAACTTCCGAAATGCCTTCAGTCAGCACATTGACGTTGGTGCGAGTCAGCGCAGGCAGGTAGTTGTTGGTGTAGAGCACGCGTTTGCAGCCTATGGTGTAGTCGGGGATGACTTTGGCGCGCAGCACTGGGTCTGGGATTTGTTTCTCGAAGTGTTTGCGGGAAATGAATTCCAAGCCTTTCATCAGCTTGGGATTGATGACGAAGCCCAGCACCTGGGATTCCATCAACCAGTAAATGGCAGTGCGCAGACCCTTTTGCACAAACGGAATGTGCTTGAACATGAAGTGTTCTGCGGGCAGGAATGCGCGGTCAAGCTTAGGCATAACCCATGGCGGGGTGCGCTGGTACAGGTCCAGTTTACCGGCGGCCTCGGCCACGTGAGGTACGAATTGAATGGCGCTTGCGCCGGTGCCGATGACGGCAACACGTTTGCCCTTGAGGTCGTAGTCGTGATTCCAGTTTTGGGAATGGAATACCTCGCCCTTGAAGTTCTTCAAACCCTTGATGTCCGGGTAGGCGGGGCGTGCCAACGGGCCTCTTGCATTGATCAGCACCCGGGTTGTGAGGATGCGGCCGTCTGTCAGGGTCAGTGTCCAAAGACCGGTCAGATCGCTGTAGCGTGAGGTGACCACTTCGCTGTTGTAGCGCATGTGTGGCATGACACCGAAGTCGCGGGCGCATTTGCGCATGTATTCCCAGATTTCCGGTTGCGGAGAGTAGGCTTTGGACCAGTTCGGGTTTTGGGCAAATGAGTAGCTGTACAGGTGCGACGGTACATCGCAGGCGCAGCCTGGGTAGTGATTGTCGCGCCAGGTGCCGCCCAGATCGTCCGCTTTTTCAAGCACGATAAAGTTGGTGAAGCCCTGACGTTTCATTTCGATGGCCATGCCCAGACCGGCAAAGCCAGCGCCCACGATAACCACGTCGGTTTGTTCGACGTTGAGGTTTTCGGCGCGTGCATTCATACATAATCTCCAATTTGACAATTTGCGTTGTCAATTTAAATATAACATCGCATAATGTCAAACAAATTCGATTTTGCAGAGCACCATGAACGCTGAAATTCTCCCGACAACACCTGTGACAGGCCGCAAATATCGCGGTGTAAGCAATGAAACCCGGGTTGCTGAAAGACGCTTGAAATTAATTGAAGCCGGCATTGAACTGTTTGGCCAGCAAGGTTTTCACCAAACCACGGTGCGGGCTTTGTGCACAAAAGCTGGCCTGACTGAGCGCTACTTTTACGAATCCTTTGAGAACACAGAGGCCTTGTTCAAAGCGGTCTACCTGAATTTGGTGGATGACATAAGAAGTAGAATTTTGCTGGCAATTCAGGATGTGCCGGCTGGAAATTCCGCGCAGTTCGCCCGTGCCGCCCTCACCGCGTTTTTTAGTTACATTCAAAACCGTCCAACAAGCGCCTTTGTTTTGGTCAACGAGGCCTTGGGTGTGAGCCGCGAGATGTCGGGTTTGTCTTTGCAGACCTTGAATTCGTTTGTGGATTTGCTGCTGGTTCTGGGCAGCCCGCTGTTGCAGCGAAAACCGGAGAATGCTTCCTCATTTTCTTTCGACCCGACGCTCATCGCTGCTGCTTTGGTGGGGGGCACCTTGAACATGGCGGGCCGTTGGGCTGCGGATGGTTTTCAGCACCCGATGGAATATGTGGTGGAAAACGCGAGCGCGATGTTTATGGCGGTCCTAAAGCAAAACGCCACACGTAACTGATTACGCATGGCGTTTGGTTTGCTGCCGACTTACCCGTTCAGAGTTGCTGTCGGGGTAGTCAAAAGCGGGTGAAACTGATTTTTGTCAGCTCACTTGGCTTCAGATGGAGCGGCGGGTGCGGCTGGGGCAGCGGGTTCCTTGAAACTGGCACCGGCTGAGTTTCCCATGACTGCGACTGCGCGAGCCACTTCGATATCGTCAAGGTCAGGGTTGCCACCTTTGGCCGGCATGCCGCGTATGCCCTTGATGGCGTGAGTCACCAGGGTGTCGTAGCCTTGACCCAAACGCTTTGACCAGTCGGCTTTGTCGCCATTCTTTGGTGCACCTGCAGCACCAACATTGTGGCAACCTGCGCAAACACCGTTGTAGACGTCTTGACCGCTTTTAAGCACTTTAGGCGCATTGACATCTTTGAATTCAACGCGCGCCACTGGCTTGATGCGGGCGGTGACTGCTTCTGGCGTCATGGAGGAGCTGCCAGCGCCTGTTTTGCCTTCGCTACCGACGTACTTCACCAACAGAACAATGGTGAAGATGGGAATAAGAAAAGATGCCACGATGACAGCAATGAGCTGCTTCGGGGTTTGAATGGGTGATTCGTGTTCGTGTGAACTGCTCATGCTGCACCTTGGGAATGGAAAATCGTTTAGCCACATCTAGGCAGGTTCGTCATTTTACTATTGACTTTGCCTGAAACCCAAATAAAGCGGTCTGGAACACGATTTTAATCGCAGCGGTGTTGCTTCTCGGTAGATTTAACTGCAAATTTTGTTGATTTTTTGTTCGCTTGATAGACTGATTCCATGAAAATGACTCAAGAACCCTCTAAAACGTATCACCCGATGTCCATGTTTCTGCATTGGCTGATGGTTTTTGGTCTGGCCTGCGCTACCGTCATGGCCTTGATCATGGTGGACATGCCAGGCATTACCCCGACCAAACTGCGGTTGTTTAACTATCACAAGTGGTTGGGTGTGGCCTTGTGGTGTTTTGTGATTGTGCGCTGCGTCTGGCGCTTGCTTGTACCGCCCCCACCCCTGCCGGTGCACATGAAGCGTTGGGAGGTTTCAGCGGCCTGGCTGATGCACGCGGCGTTGTACGCCTTGATGTTTGCTGTGCCTGTGGCAGGTTACTGCTACAGTCTGGTGGCCGGTTTCCCCGTGGTGTGGTTCGGTGTCTGGGAATTGCCGGTGTTGATGGCACCAGACCCGGCGCTCAAGCCGGTTTTCAAGTTGATTCACAAGACGCTTGGGCAGGCCATGTGGTGTCTGGTGGGCTTGCATGTGCTGGCTGGCGTGAAGCACTGGCTCATTCACAAAGATGGTGTGATGCAGCGGATGCTGCCGTTTTTAAAACAGAAGCACTGAAACAGAAGTGTTGAAGGTGAGGCATGGACATGGTGATGGTGCGGCGTATTTTTGCTGGACTGGTAATTCTTTTTTGCTGTTTTTCCCTGCAGGCGCAGCCCATTGATGCTGGTGCAAGCAAGGTGTCGGCAACCTTCAGGCAGTTGGGCGTGCCGGTTCAAGGGGTGTTTAAAAATATCAAGGGTGATGTCGAATTTGATCCGAAGCGGGCGGGTCAGGCAAAGGCGTCTTTGGAAATTGATGTGTCAGGTTTTGACCTTGGCGACAAGGAGTACAACGCCGAGGTGGCTAAAAAAGACTGGTTTGATGCAAAGAACCATCCGAAAGCCAGTTTTGTTCTGAGCTCGGTCACACCAGTGAATGCCACACAATACAAGGCTGCCGGCAGTTTGAGCATCAAGGGGAAAACAGCGAACCTGCAATTTCCGGTGGACATTAAAATGGATGCCGGAAAATCTGTGTTTGAGGGCAAGGTTGCGGTGAACCGCCTGTTTTTTAATATAGGCGAAGGCGAGTGGAAAGACACTGCGCTGGTGGCCGACGAAGTGGTGATTCAATTCAGGGTGGTGGGTATGACGCCCTCG
>JBEIKS010000077.1:0-9652 GCA_040379625.1 Burkholderiaceae bacterium | reverse complement strand
CCCTGACCCATGGTAGTGCCCTTGCAACCGTAAACAAATATAGCGCTGCTCGCCTTGACCAGTCAGGAAAAGTCGGTTGATCACTTCGTTTTGGGTTGTTTCATCGTGAGTGCCGGTCAGCAACACAGCCTTGACGCCACGGGCAAAGAAAAAGTCGATGGCCTGCGCGACATCGGTGGTGTTGGCCAAACGCAAAGCCTCAGGAAGATTTGGCGTTAAAACAGTGACTTGCGGCAACAAATCCTCATTAAAACAACGAATGAAGTCTGCGTTCACCAAAGCATCGCCACGACCGGAAGCCAACACAGGGTCAACCACCAATGGCGTTTGGGGGTATTGAACTGCAAGTTCGGCGAGTACGCGAATGTTGTCGGCTGAACACAACGCTCCAGCCTTGAACACCGCCGGCGTGTAGTCTGCCAACAGCACCTGCGCTTGGCTCAAGGTCTGCTTTGCGCTGAGCGCCTCAAACCAATGAACCCCCAGACTGTCCTGGGCTGTAATTCCCGTGAGTACCGTTGCAGGCTGACAACCCAGCGCCGCCACGGTCAGCAAGTCTGCTTGTAAGCCGGCCCCGCCCGTCGGGTCGCTGGCGGAAAAACTCACCACCACAGGCTTTGCTTCATAAGCGACTGATTTCATAGAGGATGACTTCCAAAACGAAGCGGCAATGTGCCAGATTCTGATAAAAGCAGTATTATCGCGCACGTCTGTATCAATTTTCAGGGTAAAACCCCCTCGGAGAAACAAAAAATGAATACCTATATTTGCCTGATTTGCGGTTGGGTGTACGATGAAGCGCAAGGTCGCCCCGAAGATGGCATCGCACCTGGCACGAAATGGGACGATGTTCCGCCCAATTGGGTCTGCCCTGAATGCGGCGCCCGCAAAGAAGACTTTGAAATGACACAAATCTAGGTTTTAAAATGTCTGCAGTGTTGCCCAACGAATCAATGTCTGACGCCACCGCTGCAGCAGATGAAACCTTTACTCCCCGTAAAAAGCCTTCACGCGCCGCCGCTGTCGCCTGGAAAACCCTGAGTATTGTTTCAGCCCTCACGCTGACGGGGTTGGGCGCCTGGCAAGGTTCTTCAATTTACCAGTTGTCGCTGCAAAAAGAGTTGCTCTCAGAAGCCATGGTGCTGTCCCAGCGCATGGCGTGGGCGAGTAACCTGGTGTTGTCCGAAGACCAAAATGCGCTGTCCAGCCTGAAAGAAAGCAAAAGCCGAATCAGCCTTTTGCTCATCACGCTACAGCACGGCGGCAGAATTGATGGTCAGTCCATTGCACCGCTGATTGGTCCGCTTCAACCCTTGGCGGTTGAAATCAACAAAATCTGGCAACCTCTGGAAAATGCGACCACCAGCGTGTTGGAGGGCGAGCCCGTTGCGGCAAACGACCCTCGCTTCAAAACCATACGGGTGGGTTTGGACCAGGCCACACTGACCTTGGAAAAGCTGATTGCAGAAAGACGGCATCTCAGCCCGAAAGATGTAAACGAGCTCTCCGCCATGGACGACTTGCTGTTCAGCCTGCAGGCTGTCAGCCAAGTCTTGTCGCTGACAGAACCCGGTTCACGCCCCATCACCATTGACGTGGATCCGGAACGCATTGTGCAAAGTCTGAGCCTGTCTCAGGCGGTCATTGACCGGCTGATGAATGGCAACCGGGACGCCAACTTCAGACCGGCCACAGAAAGTGAACGCCAGCGTCTGCTGAGCTTGCGAAACGATTTGGCCGTCGCACTGAAAACAGCAGACGAAGTGTCACCATTGCTGCCAAAACTCAGCGCCAACATACAAGCCTCGCGTCTGGTGGGGAAACTCTCAGAGGCGTTGCGCATCCAACTGAGCATGACCAAGCGAAAACTCAGCGACCCACTTGAAATTCCGCGTTGGGCCGGTCTGATGGCAGCGCTCATTCTGCTGATGTTGTCCAACCGCATGAGCCAGCACCTGCTTAACCGCGAACTGCGCCAACAGGTGGAACAAGCCAGTCAGGCGCTGAGACCTTCGCTGGCCAACGTCCCGGGCAACGGTTCAAAGACAAGCACAGCCATGGCGGTTGCAGCGTCAGATACCGGCCAACTCATGGACGATGGCTACCTGAAGCAAGAGGCACCGCCAGTCAATGAAAGCACCAATGTGGCGCTCAGGGGCGTCATTGCAGCCTTGCAGCAACTGGCTCAAAACACCGCCATGGCGGTGGAACAGTCAAACCAGACCGTGAATGCGCAAACCGAGGCTTTGCGGGCCAATGCACAGATTGTGCTGCAATTGGCCCATGCCTTTCACAACATCTCCACAGAAACCACGGGCGTGGCAAAAACCGCGCTGCAATCGCAGCAAAAATTGGGCGAGCACCACCGATCTGCCAACGAAGCGGTCGGACACTGGGAAGACGTGCGTGGGCAACTGATGAAAACGGCCAGCAATCTGAGAAAAGCCGGCGAAGCCAGCCGCTTGCTCAGCCAAGCCATTACTGCGCTGCCGAAAGATCAAAAAACCGGTATCGCAGAATTAATGACGCAGACCCGGGAAGCCCTGCGCGATGCAGTGGGCGGTCTGGCAGAAAGCACAGCGCAATTGAACTATGGTGAAAAACAGGCCAAGGATGTGTCCAAGGCCTTGGGCGACACCCAACAGCAATGGATAGAACTGCTCAATCGCATTGAAGTGTGTGCGGGTACGGCTTCGGCGCACACCCAAACAGCGTTGGGTGTGTCCAAAAACCTTTCACGCGCCGCGTCTCCAGGCGTGAAACTTTTGGAGCCAGGCAAGCAAGGCTAAGGGTTGTCTGGCCTTGCGGTATTCACCCGCAGCATATTTGGCGCTCTCGGCCCAGGTTGGGTAGGCGTGTATGGTGCCCATGATTTTCCCCAAACCCAAGCCGTGTTTCATGGCCAGGGTCCATTCGGCCAACAGCTCGCCAGCGTGTGAACCCACAATCGTGACGCCCAGAATCGTGTCTTTGCCAACCGGGGTCAGTACTTTTACAAAACCGTGGGCTTCGCTGTCGGCAATGGCCCGGTCAAGGTCATCCAGACCATAACGGGTCACTTCATACGCAATGCCCTTTGCCTTGGCCTCTTGCTCATTCAAGCCCACGCGTGCCACCTCAGGATCCACATAGGTGGCGGCCGGTACCACGCGCATATCAACAGCAAACCGGCGCACACCCTTGAACAGGGCATTGACGCTGGCATACCAGGCTTGGTGGGCGGCAAAATGGGTGAATTGGTAGGGGCCGGCGGCATCGCCACACACGTAAATATGGGGCAACTCTGTTTCCAGAAATTCATTGACCGCAATGGTTTTCTGAGGACTCAGACCGATGCCCAGTTTCTCAAGGCCGAAGCCTTCGGTGCGCGCCACACGCCCGATCGCAATCAGTAATTTATCAAATGCCACGGCGACTTCACCCGCGGGGGAATTCAAAATCAGGCGCCGTTCGCCAGCATTGCCTTCCACCCTGACCGCCTGATGGGCGGTCAAAATTTCTATGCCCTCTTCACGGAAACGGCTCATCACGAAGTTTGAAACCTCTTCGTCTTCACGCGGCATGATGCGCGGGGCCATGTCCACCTGTGTGACCTGACTGCCCAAGCGCACAAAGCATTGCGCCAGTTCACAACCAATGGGGCCACCGCCAAGCACGACCAAACGCCGGGGCAGCTCATTGGCCGACCACACGGTGTCTGAGGTGTAGTAATCAGACTCCAGCAAACCGGGCAACTTGGGAACGAAAGGTCGGGCACCAGTGGCCAATACGATATTCTTGGCTGAAACCACGCGACTGCTGCCATCGTGGGCGGTCACTTTAATTTCCCAGGGGTTGAGCAATTCTGCATTGCCCATGGCGCATTCAACGCCCAGACTGGTGTAGCGCTCCACGGAATCGTGCGGTTCAATGTCTTTGATGACCTGATGAACCCGGGCCATCACTTCGCTGAAATTTACGGTGGCACTGGCCGCCGAGATGCCGTAGGTCTGCGGGTTTTGAATTTGTTTCACCAGCTTGGCGGTGCGGATCAAGGCCTTGGAAGGCACACAACCCGTGTTTAAACAGTCACCGCCCATTTCATGCTTTTCAATCAGCAGCACCTTCGCTTTCAGCACTGCTGCGATGTAACTGGTGACCAAACCGGCCGCCCCCGCACCAATGACAACAATGTTGTAGTCAAAGCGGGCAGGCTTTTTCCAGGCCGACAATTTCTTTCTGGTTTTCAGAGCACCAAGAATGCTGCGGGAAATAAAGGGGAATACCGCCAGAAGAACGAAAGATAGCCACAATTGAGGGCTGACAATACCAGAAAGGCTGTTGATGTTGGCAATTTGAGTACCCGCATTTACATACACGGCAGTGCCCGGCAACATGCCCAATTGGCTGACCCATGCAAACGTGAACAGGCGCAGCGGCGTCAGCCCTCCCAGCAGATTCACCAAAAAGAACGGTACTGCGGGAATCAGGCGCAGGGTGAACAAATAAAACGCGCCCTCTTTGGCAATGCCCTGCTCCACCGCCGCCAAACGCTCACCGAAACGGCTTCTGATGGAATCCCTGAGCAACCAGCGCGCTGCCAGAAATGCGCAGCAGGCCCCCAGCGTGGAAGCAAAGGAAACCAGCACCAAACCCCATCCAAAACCGAAAATAGCGCCGCCGGCCAAGGTCAGAATGGCTGCACCCGGCAATGAAAATGCGGTAACAGCCACATAAACTGCGAAGTACACCAGCGATGTCAGCAAAGGTTGCGTGACGGCAAACTGCTGAAACTCATCGCGACGGCTTTTCAGATTGTCCAGACTCAAAAGACGTCCGAGGTCGCCATAGACAACCAACGCCACAATGGCGGCAACCAGCAAAAGCAAAACCACAAGTTTCGCGCTGCCTGTCGGCCCACGTTTTAAAGGACGCACAGATTCATTCCTGCCTTGACTCACCCGATCTCTCCTTGATGCAATTTTCAAGCGTTGAAGTGGTACCGGAAACAATCCGGTGCCAATAGGACAAATAAGCGTCGGACCCTTCGGGCCAACGCGATAAAAACTGTTTTTGAAACAAGGGGGTGCTGCAATTCAGCCCCAGCCACTCGCAATACAGGGGGCCGAGCCGTTGGCGCATGACAACAGGTCCGTCAAAGGGCCGGGTCGATACGCGACAGGCCAGACCCTGCAAGGGCTGACCAAACGCGGGCATGCCCGCTGCGCCGTTGTTCAGGATTGCGCTGCTGCTGCGCTCGGTGCTGCGAACCCAGACCGCTTGGCAAGTGTGACTGGACACAAACAGATCAATGTCTGAATCGGCGTGCAAACGTTTCAAGGTGACAGCATCCATTTCCGAAGAAAAACGCCAACCCGCCAACGACCATGCATCGCCATGGACAACCGCCACCCGCAGGCCGCCAATGGTGCGAACCGCCAGCATCGGTAAGTCTTGCCAGCCCGGGTGGCCGGGAACACGGCTGCGGTGTGCCTGCGCCTGAGCAGCCAAGGCCTGTTCAATGCGGTTTGAGCGGTCTACGATGTCTTGGGAGGTGCCTTCAGGGTAATCGCAGCCGCAGCCCACATCAGCGCCTTCGCGCGAGAATTCGGTTTCAACATTGCCGCGAACCCGCGTGTACTTTGCCGTGCGCTGCTCAACTTCATCAAACCATTCCGGCTGGGCGTCAAACCAGTGAAAATCGCCATTGAAAACCAACTCAACGGCATGGTCTGGTTGGCTGTGCTGTTCGACTTTAAAAATGGCTTCCAGATCGTCCAGCGAAGACAAATTTCCGTACAAACCGCCCGCAGCAATGAGGGTGTCGATGTTCGGGGCGGGCTGCTGCTTGAAGAGCGCGGGTGAATAGCGGTAATCGAGAGGGCAAGCGCGCCCGGGTTCAAACACGCTGACCGACTTGTGAGTCTCCATGAGGAACCGGCCTGTGTCAGGCCGCCAGTGCGCCACCGCAACTGCTGCCCTGCCCTGCGGTACAACCGTAGCAGTGCTCTCCAATGACAATCGGCTTGCCTTCAAGCACGCGCAATTCCAGTTGGTTCAGGTGCATGGCCTCGCCGTTTTCTCCCCGCATGGGCAAACCCAGTTGCTGGTTGAAGTCGCAATCGAAGAGATTGCCTTGCCAGTCGATGCTGACCAAGGTTTTGCACATCACTGCGTCCAGATTGTCCGGGCGGTAGGCCCCTTTGAGCAGGTCGATGTAACCGTTGAATTGCCCCTTGGAAATCAGTGTGCTGCCAAAGCGCGCAATGGGCATGTTGGTAATGGTGTAGAGATGATTAAACACAATACCGAACTTTTCATGGAGAACCCGCTTGTAATCTGCCTCCAGCGCCTCTTGGGGGGGCGGCAGAACCGCACCTTGCGGGTTGAACACCAGATTCAATTCCAGATTGCTGCCATACCCCAGCGAATTCAACTTCTGCAACCCACGGATGCTGGCGTCAAATACGCCCTTGCCGCGTTGTTTGTCTACGTTGTCTTCAAGGTAGCAAGGCAGCGAGGCGGTGACTTTAACGCCTTGCTCAGCCAGAAACTCAGCCAAGCCTTCATAGCCGGGCTCTTCAAGTATGGTGAGGTTGCAACGGTCTATGACATCAACCCCCAGACGGCGTGCATTGCTGACCAAATGACGGAAATGCGGGTTCATTTCAGGTGCCCCGCCCGTCAGGTCAAGCAACTTGATCTGACCTTGCTCTAAAATGCGGATGACGGAGTTTATTGCGTCAAGGCTCATGAGCTCGGTGCGGTTAGGCCCTGCATTTACATGGCAATGTACGCAACTCTGGTTGCACAGGTAACCCAAATTCAGTTGCAAGGTGTCCACCATGCGTCGGGAAATGGCTGGAAAGCTGGTTTTGATTAAAAACTGGACGGTTGAGTGCAAAATGGTTCCCCTGCAGAAAAATGGAGCGGGTGAAGGGGATCGAACCCTCGTCTTAAGCTTGGGAAGCTTCTGCTCTACCATTGAGCTACACCCGCAATAAACCCAATAGTAACAAACCTTTAAAGTCCCAAAGCGAAAAGGGCGAGAAAGAAATATATAGAAATGAAAATACTCGTAAACGGAGAGGAACAACGGCTTGAGACCGGTGCCAATGTTCAGAACCTGGTTGAGCACCTTGGACTTGCCCACAAGCGCATCGCAATTGAGCGTAACCGTGAGATCATTCCGAAAAGTCTGTATGGTCAAACATTGCTGTCTGAAGGCGACTCACTGGAAGTGGTGGTTGCAGTGGGCGGTGGTTGAGCGCGGAATTTGCCCACAAAAAATATTTTTACCTCTAGGAAACAAAGTGTTATGACATATCAAGCAGCTTCGGACACATGGCGGGTCGGAGAAAGGTCTTTTTCCAGCCGATTGCTCATCGGCACGGGCAAATACGCCAGCATGGAAGAAACACGCTTGGCGGTGCAGGCCAGTGGCGCTGAAATTGTCACGGTTGCAATCCGGCGCACCAACATCGGGCAACACCCCAACGAGCCCAGCCTGCTTGATGCCCTGCCCCCATCAGAATTTACCTATCTGCCCAACAGCGCGGGCTGCTACACCGCCGAAGATGCGATCCGAACCCTGAAACTGGCACGTGAACTGCTCGATGGTCACAATCTGGTCAAACTGGAGGTGTTGGGTGACCCCAACAACCTGTACCCGGACATGGCTGAAACCCTGATTGCCGCCGAGGTTCTGGTCAAGGACGGCTTTGATGTCATGGTGTATTGCAGCGACGACCCAATCGCCGCCAAACGGCTTGAAGATCTCGGTTGTGCCGCCATCATGCCGCTGGCTTCGCTGATCGGTTCTGGCATGGGCATACTGAACCCATGGAACATCCAACTGATACTTGAGAAGGCCACCGTTCCCGTCATTGTGGATGCCGGAGTGGGCACGGCCTCGGATGCCGCCATTGCCATGGAACTCGGTTGCGCCGGCGTACTGATGAACACCGCTGTGGCCAAGGCACAAAACCCGGTGCTCATGGGCGAGGCCATGAAGCTGGGTGTGGCGGCAGGACGCATGGCTTTTCTGGCGGGAAGAATGCCGAAAAAGTTGTATAGTGCCTCCCCTTCTTCACCCACAACGGGTGTTATTTCGTCAGCAAAGTAATCATCATGGACTCTCAAGAACCCGCACGCCCCCACATTCGCAGCTTCGTCAAACGTCGGGGGCACATCTCTGAAGCGCAAAAGCGTTATTTCCAGCACGGACTGCCACAATGGGGCATTTCTTTTGAAAAAGCGCCGCTTGACGTTGTCAGTACCTTTGGTAAAGACGCCCCCCTGTGGCTGGAAATCGGCTTTGGCATGGGCGAAACCACCGCACAAATCGCCACTCAAAACAGTGATGTCAATTATCTGGGGGTTGAAATATTCACGGCGGGTGTGGGTTCCTTGCTGAAAAAAATTGACGAGCAGAACATCAAAAACATCCGCATCATTTCTCACGATGTGGTGGAAGTGCTGCAATTCATGATTGCCGATGCCAGCCTTGACCGTGTCATGGTCTACTTCCCAGACCCGTGGCCAAAGGCCAGGCACCACAAACGCAGGCTGATTCAACCCGGCTTTTTGTCGCTGCTGCTGCCTAAACTCAAACTAGGTGGCGTTATTCACTGCGCAACAGACTGGCAACACTACGCAGAGCAGATGCTGGAAGTGCTAAGTGCAGAAACCGGTCTGAAAAATACGGCTGAAAGCTATGCACAGCGGCCGGACACAAGGCCTCTAACCAAATTTGAAAACCGTGGCTTGAAACTCGGGCATGGCGTTTGGGACCTGATTTTTACAAAACTCCCCTAACTGAGTAATTACAACCCAAAAGCAGATGGGCGATAACGTGATCTGACGTATCACAGCGCCCAGCCATGGTTGAAAACTCAGCAAACAACTCACCAACGACTCAGCCCATCCCCTCCAGGCAGGGGCTGACGCTCATCGTT
Source organism: Burkholderiaceae bacterium (assembly GCA_040379625.1). Classification (GTDB taxonomy): domain Bacteria; phylum Pseudomonadota; class Gammaproteobacteria; order Burkholderiales; family Burkholderiaceae_B; genus SXZD01. Next base: position 716 of record JBEIKS010000077.1, on the reverse strand, counting down.
TGTGGCTTCGCACTCGCCATTTCAATGCAAATTCCCCTGCTCTTGATGCTGTTGCCAAAGCAAGGTGCATTTCCGAGCCTGGAAAGCCTTCCCGTCTGGCTGGCCAACCTGGCCCCGTCGGCAACAGACCAGCCCTGGACCCCTCTCTCAATTGCCATGCTAAGCAGCTTTTTCATTACCCTGCTGTTTGCCAGACAGGTGGTGCAACCCATCGAACGATTAACCGAGATGACCCACGCACTCACCGCGCAACGCTACACCTTGGTCCCAGACCGCTTCAAAACACCTGCCGTTGGTGCGCTTTCAAAAGCCTGCAATGAACTGTTGGAATCGCTGAAACAGCAGCAAAGGGAACATGAAAACCTGGCATACGTGGACCCTATGACCGGTCTGCACAACAGGGCGTTTTTCGTACAAGAAATCGACCGCATCCTGCAAGATGCTGTTCATGAACTGGTGGTGGTGGTCTGGGACATCGACCGCTTCAAATCCCTCAACAATGTGTTGGGGTTTGCCGCTGGCGACCACCTGCTCAGAGCCTTGGGAATGCGCTTCAACACTTCAATGAAAGGCGCACGGGTACTGGCGCGCTTGAGCAGCAACACTTTTATCGCCGCTTTTTCAAATGAAGGCTTGCAACCCGCCGGCCACTACGCGGAAATGGTGATCAGCGCCATGACCGAGCCCGTCAGAATTTACGGACAACCGCTGGATTT
>JBEIKS010000076.1:0-9703 GCA_040379625.1 Burkholderiaceae bacterium | reverse complement strand
AGGGACTGAGTTGGCGGGCACACATAAAAACGTGCTTAAGCTACGGGCAAGCGTCGATAAATCGGCAAACTCCTGTAAGACGCTCAAGGCTAAGGCCTTGGGTGCAACGAGTGGCTTGTCAAAAAAGAAGGCTGCCTAAAAAGGCAGTCGGAAGCTCGGGTGCTTTAGCCCCGAGTAGTTCACCTTGGGTGAGCTGCCATTTAAAACCGTCCGGCAATCGCTGATGCTGATGGCCCAAACCTCGGAATTCCAAGCCAAAACCGTGTTGCTCATGCTTCGTGATAAGGCGGTTATCAGCCAAGGCGTGTTTGATAAAAGCGGCGGCTACCAAACCCCCGGTTGGTTCAATGAGCAGTTGAAACGGATCAGCTGTGCTTTGGTAAAAGTCAGCGCTGCCGGAGCAGCAGAAGTATCAGTAGTTGAAGGTGTTGCGCGGGTGTGGCGGCGTCTTAATCAATGGGTATAGCAACCACCGCCACAGCCTGACCTCTAAATTAGCGTTCGTCTATCCAAGCCTGTTGTATGGCTTCCAGTATTTTTTCATTGGAACGGTTGGGCTCGTCTGAAAAGCCGTCCAGTTCGCAAACCCAGCGGTGAAGGTCTGTGAACCGAACTGTCAAAGGATCAATGTCAGGGTGGCTGTCTGCCAGAGCAATGCCAATGTCTAAAACGTCAGTCCATTTCATGAAAAAATCGCTTTCTCTGATCGCGTTGTAATCGGTTTTGCTCAGTGATTTTCACGGGCATGGTTAATGGTGTACTTGGGCAGTTCAATGGTGAGGTCGTCGTTGCCCACCTTGGCCTGACAAGCCAGGCGCGATTGCGGTGTCAAGCCCCAGGCCATGTCCAACAAGTCGTCCTCGTCTTCTTCACTGGCGTTCAGGGAATTGAAGCCTTCCCGAACAATAACGTGGCAGGTCGTGCAGGCGCAGCTCATTTCGCAGGCGTGTTCCAGTGCAATGTGTTCGTCGAGCAGTGCACGGCAAATGCTGGTGCCAGGCTTTACTTCGAACGCTGTGCCGCTGGGGCAGAGGGATTCGTGGGGCAATACTTTAATAACGGGCATCGCAATTCCTATCTCAATGCTTTGCGGAAGAAGAGGGCAGCGCTGCCACTTCATCCAAGGTTTTTCCTGTCAGGGCCTTTGAAATGCCGCGGTTCATGCGCAGGGCGGCAAAGGTCTCCGTGGCTTTTGAAACGGCATCGCAAGCTTCTTTGATGGCGCCGGTGTCTTCACCGTCGCGTATTTGCTTCAATGTTTTCAGCAGTTCTTCTATATTGGTTTTGTCAGTTGTTTCCAGCAGGTCGCCATCGGCCAGCAAGGCGGCATTGACCGCCTCTGTCAGCCTGTCTGCATCCACTTGAACCTCACGCAGCGCACGGGCCACCATGTCTGATTCCGCAGACTCAAAACCCGATTTCAACATCTGGGTAATTTCCTCATCGCTCAAGCCGTAAGAGGGTTTTACAGAGATGCTGGCTTCAACACCTGAGCCCACTTCACGGGCCGTGACAGACAGCAGGCCGTCTGCATCCACTTGAAACGTGACACGAATACGGGCGGCACCTGCAGCCATGGGCGGAATGCCCCGCAATTCAAAGCGCGCCAGCGAGCGGTTTTCTGCCACCAGTTCACGTTCACCTTGCAGCACATGAATGGCCATGGCGGTTTGGCCGTCTTTGAAGGTGGTGAAGTCTTGGGCGCGAGCCACCGGTATGGTGGAGTTTCTGGGGATAATGCGCTCTGTCAGCGCCCCCATGGTTTCCAGCCCCAACGAAAGCGGAATGACATCAAGCAGTAGCCAGTCGTCGGCTTCATTGCGGTTGCCTGCCAATACGTTGGCCTGCATGGCGGCACCCAAGGCCACTACCTCGTCCGGGTTGATGGAACACAGCGGTTCCTTGCTAAAAAATTCAGCAACCGCTTTTTGCACAATCGGCATGCGGGTTGAACCGCCCACCAGCACCACGCCGTCGAGTTCATCTGCAGCGATGTTTGCATCGCGCAGGGTACGGCGGGTGGCCGTGATGGTTTTGTGCAGCAATTGGGCGCTCAGGCTTGCGAATTGGTCTGCAGTCACTCTCAGTTGAAGATTCAGCACATCAGGAACATTGCATGCAATATCTGCATGCGGATGGTCGGTCAGCCACTCTTTGGCTTTGCGACAGGCAGCTGTCAGTTGCGCATACGCAGCGCTGTTGAGTTCGGGCGAATTCGTTTCTGCCAGCGCCCAGTCTGCCAGTGCCCGGTCAAAATCATCGCCGCCCAGTGCGCTGTCGCCGCCGGTGGCCAGCACCTCAAAAACGCCTTGGCTCAAGCGCAAGATTGAAATGTCGAAGGTGCCGCCGCCCAAATCGTACACAGCGTAGGTACCTTGAACATGGTTGTCCAAACCGTAGGCCACGGCCGCGGCGGTGGGTTCGTTGAGCAAGCGCAGCACATTCAGGCCCGCCAGACGCGCAGCGTCTTTGGTGGCCTGACGTTGGGCTTCATCAAAATAGGCCGGCACGGTAATGACAGCGCCCACCAGTTCGCCACCCAGGCTGAGTTCTGCGCGCTGTCGCAGCACTTTCAAAATATCCGCGGACACTTCCACCGGCGATTTGCTGCCTGCGGCGGTGGTCAGTTGAACCATGCCGGGCGCATGCACCAATTCGTTGGGCAAGCGCAGGTGGGCAACGTCTTCAAGACCTCGCCCCATCAAACGCTTTACGGAGGCAACGGTATTGACAGGGTCGCTGGCTGCATTTTGCAATGCGGACCGGCCCACGGCCAACACGCCTTTTGGGCCGTACTGCACAACAGAGGGAAGTATCACTTCACCGTCTTCATCGGGCAGACAATCGGTGCTGCCGGAACGCACGGTGGCCACCAGCGAGTGGGTGGTGCCTAAGTCGATGCCCACCGCGAGCCTGTGCTCATGAGGGGCGGTAGACATATCCGGTTCAGCGATCTGAAGAAGTGCCACGGCTTAATCCTGTTTGAAAGTGTCTAGCCTTCGAGTCTCTCGAAAGCGTAATTGAGTTCTTTTTGAAATTTTTCCACGAACATCATTTGTCGCGTCAATTCTGCCGCACCCACCGGGTTGTGCTCTACATCAATGACCTGGGCCAGTTTGCCCAAGGTTTGTTTTCTGCAGCCGCTCACTTCCTTTTGCAGCGACTCAAGCGCTGCCAGCGATTTGGCCTCGCTCAGGCTTTCCCGCCATTCCATTTGCTGCATCAAAAACTTAGGCGACATTGCGGTGTTGTATTCTGCATTCACCGCCTGACCTTGCAATTCGCACCAATAGGCGGCTCTGGAAACCGGTTCCTTCAGTGTTCTGTAGGCCTGATTGACATGTGTGGCCCACTGCATGGCCAGACGTTTTTCCGTGTCTGAGCCACTGGTGTAGCGGTCGGGGTGCACTTGCGCCTGCAAGCGCAAAAAGGTGGCCTGAAGCACATCGGTGGCCACCTCAAAGGCAACGGGCAAATTGAAGAGCTGATAGTAGGAATCGCTCAGGGAGATCATGGATGACAAAACCGCTCAAATGCACCCATCAGACCGTGAAACTTTCTCCACAGCCACAACGTGCTTTTTCATTGGGGTTGTTGAATTTAAAACCCTCATTCAGGCCTTCGCGGGCGAAGTCCAGTTCCATGCCTTCAAGGTAAGGCAGACTTTTTGGATCAATGAAGATTTTCACGCCCAGGCTTTCCAGTACGACGTCTTCTTCCTTGGTGGAATCAACGAATTCGAGTTTGTAAGCCATACCGGAGCAACCTGTGGTGCGTACACCCAGACGCACACCCAACCCTTTGCCACGTTTGGCTAGGAATCGGGTGACGTGGTTGGCTGCGGCTTGTGTGAGCGTGATAGTCATGGTGTTTCCTTCAAGCGGCCTGTTCTTTTGAACCTTGCCCCAGATTGTGCTTTTCCTTGTAGTCTTCAACCGCTGCCTTGATGGCGTCTTCCGCCAAAATTGAGCAGTGGATTTTGACCGGAGGCAATGCAAGTTCTTCAGCAATTTGGGTGTTCTTGATGTTCATGGCTTCATCAAGTGATTTGCCCTTCACCCATTCGGTAACCAGTGAGGAAGACGCAATGGCGGAACCGCAACCGTAGGTTTTGAAAACAGCGTCTTCAATGATGCCTTGGTCGTTTACACGGATTTGCAGCTTCATGACGTCGCCGCAAGCCGGAGCGCCGACCATGCCGGTGCCCACGTGGTCGTCGGTTTTGTCGAAAGAACCCACGTTACGCGGATTCTCGTAGTGATCAATCAGTTGATTGCTGTAAGCCATTTTTAAACTCCTGAAATTTTCTTGACCTTACAAAGGGCGACTTAGTGCGCAGCCCATTGAACGGTGTCCAAATCGATGCCGTCTTTGTACATTTCCCACAATGGCGACATTTCCCTTAATTTTCCAACCTTGGATTTCAACAGGTTAATGGTGAAATCCACATCTTCCTCGGTGGTGAAACGGCCGATGGAGAAGCGGATGGAGCTGTGCGCCAGTTCGTCGCTGCGACCCAGTGCCCGCAAAACATAAGATGGTTCCAATGAGGCAGAAGTACAGGCCGAACCTGAAGACACCGCGATGTCCTTGATCGCCATGATCAGTGACTCGCCTTCAACATAGTTGAAGCTGATGTTCAAATTGTGCGGAACACGGCTTTCAATGTCGCCATTGACAAACGTGGCTTCAATGCTTTGCAAGCCGGTGAGCAAACGCTGCTGCAGGGCGCGAACGCGGGGCAGTTCACTGTCCATTTCAACCTTGGCCAGACGGAAACATTCGCCCATGCCTACAATCTGGTGGGTGGCCAGCGTGCCTGAACGCATGCCGCGTTCATGACCGCCACCGTGAATTTGCGACTCAATGCGGATGCGCGGTTTGCGACGCACATACAGGGCACCGATGCCTTTGGGGCCGTAGGTTTTGTGAGCACAGAAGCTCATTAAATCGACTTTCAGCGTGTTCAGGTCGATGGGCATTTTTCCAGTGGCCTGTGCTGCGTCCACATGGAAAATGGTGCCGTTGGCGCGGCACAGTTCACCGATCTGCGCGATGTCCTGAATGACGCCGATTTCATTATTGACCGCCATGATGGAGACAACGACGGTGTCGGCGCGCAGGGTTTTTTTGAAAACCTCCATGTCCACCAGTCCGTTTTCCAACACTTCAAGGTAGGTCACTTCGAAACCCTGACGTTCCAGTTCGCGGCAAGTGTCCAGCACCGCCTTGTGTTCAGTTTTTACGGTAATGACATGCTTGCCCTTGGTGGGGGCGTAAAACAGTGCCGCACCTTTGATGGCCAGGTTGTTGGATTCCGTGGCGCCGGAAGTCCAGACGATTTCGCGGGGGTCTGCATTGACCAACGCCGCCACATGTTCGCGTGCCTCCTCAACGGCGCTTTCGGCTTCCCAGCCGTAGGCGTGACTGCGTGAGGCCGGATTGCCGAAGCTTTCGCGCAGGTAGGGAATCATTTTCTCAATGACGCGTTCATCCACCGGTGTGGTGGCGCTGTAATCAAGATAAATAGGCATTTTTGACATCTGGTGCTCCAATACGTCCCGTTTTTGGGTCTGCTTCAATGGCTGTTTTGCAAAGTTGTGCGGCAGTCTTGCAGGACAGAGACCGGCACACATTTCGCCTTGTCTTTTTCCCGTTGCTCGTCCACCAGACTTTGCAGGTTCACGGAACTGAGGAACTGCAGCATTTGCGTGTTCAGGCGTGCCCACAATTCATGGGTCATGCACTGTCCCTCGTCCGTACAATTTTCTTTGCCGCCACACTGGGTGGCATCCAAGGGTTCGTCTACCGCCAAAATAACGTCTGCGACCGAAACATCCAGCAAGCGACGAATGATTTGGTAACCACCACCCGGCCCCCGTGTACTTTCCACCAATTCGTGCCTGCGCAATTTTGCAAACAACTGCTCAAGGTAAGAGAGCGAGATTTTTTGCCGCTGGCTGATGCCGGCCAAAGTGACGGGCCCGGCCTCTTGCTGGAGCGCCAGATCTATCATTGCGGTGACCGCAAAGCGGCCTTTGGTGGTTAAGCGCATGGTGGTTTTCGGTTTCTGGAAGGGGTAGACCAATTCCTTAGCAATTTGGTCAAGTATACCAATAACCCACTGTTTTGATCAACTACTAAGGGTGGGCAACTTCTAGTGGAAAACCCCTTGTTTTAGCCTCTCAGGCGCAGGCGTCGAGCAACAAGGCCACTGCGGTGGCTGCACCCAGTGCGGTGTAGAGCGGAATCGGTTTTTTAGACTCAGCCCATGCGGTGTCAAGTGTGGCCCTGGGACGCTGTTTTTTAAGCAGCCCCTCTTCAATCACTTTCGCGACGCGCTTGAAGGGCTTTGCCAAACCGCCGCCAGCAAACAGGTATTCCATCCAGCCTTTTTGTGACAGGCGTTTCTGCGTTACAGCGACTTCCTCTGCGGTGGGTAGCACCTGCTGATTCAGTGGTTGCAAGCGTTTTTTGAAGGCCATCATCAAATTGCCGCTGTCTTCCAGCCGGATGGGTTCAAAGTATTGGCCTGCCGCTGCCATCAGGCTGAACCGGGAGTAATAAAACAGATGGGCCTTGAAATAGATGTTGTGCGGACTGGCATCCGATTGATGGATGTTGGGTACCTCGATGATGAGGTGGCCGTCGTCAGGCAACACAGACCAGATTTTGCTGATGACCTCTTGCGGGTGGGCCAAGTGTTCAAACACATGAAACAGGGTAACCACATCGGCCTGTTTCACCTTCAGATCGGCAATTCCGGCGGTTTCAATGGCAACGTTATAGTTTTCGCGTGCAAATTCAGAGTAGCCGTGGTGAGGCTCAATGCCGCTGACAGAAAAGCCTGCTTTTGATGCGATATAGCAAAATTCACCGCCGCCGGCGCCCACATCCAACAGGCGTTTGCCGTCTGGCTTGATGCCTGCGCGTGCAATGAAACCCAGGCGGTCTTTTGCCACGTGGCCAGCCCTGTGCACGTACTTGAGCTTGGGTTTGTGGGTGGATTTATAGTCTTCCCGGTAATTGTGGGAATAATAAATTTTCAACTCCGCGTCGCTGGGCAGGCTGACTTGCTGTACCAAGCCACAGCCCCCACACAGTGCCATTTCCAGTGGTTCTGCAGATTTTGCATCTTTGGCAGTCCATGTTTGGCTGAAAGCTGCGTTGCACAAGCGGCATGTGGTCAAAATTGTCTCCCTTGATTTTTTTATCACTCTAACAAGCATAAATGAAAATCAGAAGTTAAACGCTGAACCCGCCCCCAGTAATGTGGCAAAGCCCAGCACTGCGAACATCGCAGCTGCGATGCTATGAACCACGCGCATCGGAATTTTTTGCGAGAGTTTGTCGCCAGCAAAAACAGCGGGTACGTCTGCAATCAGCATGCCCAGTGTGGTGCCTGCCACCACCATGAAGATGTCGTTGTAATGGGCGGACATGGCCACGGTGGCAATTTGGGTTTTATCGCCCATTTCCGCCAGAAAAAATGTAATGAAAGTGGCACCGAAGACGCCCAGTTTGGTGGCAAGCTGTGTTTCTTCGTCTTCAATTTTGTCTGGAATCAGTGTCCAGACCGCCATGCCTAAAAAAGATGCCCCCAATACCCAGCGCAGTACGTTCTGGCTGATGTTTGAAGTGATCCAGGCGCCGACTGCGCCGGCCAGCCCGTGGTTGATCAGGGTCGCCAACGTGATGCCAACAATGATAGGTATTGGTTTTTTAAAGCGGGAGGCCAAAAGAAAGGCCAGCAATTGGGTTTTGTCGCCAATTTCTGCAAGTGCAATGACACCTGTGGACACGAGAAATGCCGAAGGCATGAGAGAGGTTCCTTGGGGCCTAAGCGCCCGCTGTTGTTTAAGGTTTCACCAAAAGTGCTGCTACCTATTAGGAAATACAGGCGCAAAAAAGCCGGTGAGCGCACTCACCGGCCTTTTTTGCGTGTTGCAGAAGAGAGTTGGACTTGGCAGGCGTGTGAATCGCCCCCAGTCCTGACCTCAATCCTGGGCTTTAAGCTGCAACGAACTGCGTTGCACGCTTTCTGGCCACTTCCATCAAGCCGTTGCAGGCATCTTCCACGTAGTCCAAAACGGTTTCAAAACCGTCCGGGCCGCCGTAGTAGGGGTCTGGCACTGTGGCTTCGTCGTGCTCTGTGGCGAAGCGCATCATCAACATCAGCTTGTGCTTGAACTGTTTCGGGCACTGTTGCTGCAACAGTGTCAGGTTTTCCCAGTCCATGGCGAGGATGAAGTCGTTGTCACGGTAATCGTCCGCTGTAATTTGACGGGCCCGCAGTGTGCTGAGGTCGTAGCCGCGCTTGGCTGCCGCCGTTTGTGCGCGGTTGTCCACAGGGTTGTCAATGTGAAACGCATGTGTGCCTGCAGAATCAATGGTAATGGCCTCTTCCAGGTTGGTGTTTTTCACCAAATGGCGGAAAACCCCCTCGGCGGTGGGGGAGCGGCAAATATTGCCCATGCACACAAACAGAATCTTCGTTTTCATACTCTGAACTATCCTATCGCTTTAAACTTGATATCAATGACTATTTAGCTTTCCCAACTCTTGCGTCGGGTTATGTTTTTTGTAATGCCTTATGCGCGTGAAACCAGAGGCACCACATTGGTGATGCCGTTGGTGCCAAACACCTGTTCTTTTAGTATGCCGAGCTGGTCGCGTACCTTGGCTGCTTTTTCAAACTCCAGGTTTCTTGCAAATTCCAGCATCAGCTTTTCCAACCGCTTGATTTCCTTGCCCAAATCTTTCTCACTTGGGGCTTTTACATCAACGTGATCAATTTTCCCTGATTTCTTGTTTGCGTTCGGATCAAATACACCGTCTATTAGCTCTCTAACTTCCTTTTTGACGCCTGTAGGCACAATATTGTTCAATTCATTGAACTCTATTTGCTTGGTGCGCCTTCTGTCAGTCTCGCCCATGGCTTTTGCCATGGAATCGGTGATGCGATCCGCGTATAAAATGGCTTTGCCGTTCAAATTGCGGGCTGCCCGCCCTATGGTTTGAATCAAACTGCGCTCAGACCGCAAAAAGCCTTCTTTGTCAGCGTCAAGAATGGCGACCAGCGAAACCTCAGGAATGTCCAGGCCCTCGCGCAGCAAGTTGATGCCCACCAAAACATCAAACTCCCCAAGACGTAGGTCACGAATGATCTCAACGCGTTCCACGGTATCAATGTCTGAATGCAAATAACGCACACGAACGCCGTGGTCGCTGAGGTAATCGGTCAGGTCTTCGGACATCCGTTTTGTCAGGGTGGTCACCAAAATCCTGTCGCCTGCCTCAGTCCGTTCACGAATTTCACCCAACAGGTCATCCACCTGACTGGTGGCGGGTCTGACCTCTATAACAGGGTCGATGAGGCCGGTGGGGCGAGCCACCTGTTCTACAATTTGCCCGGAATGCTCGTGCTCGTAGGCTGACGGTGTGGCCGACACAAACACGGTTTGCCGCAATTTGCCTTCGAATTCTTCAAATTTGAGCGGCCGGTTGTCCAAGGCTGATGGCAGGCGAAAGCCGTAGTCCACCAGCGTTTCCTTGCGGGAACGGTCGCCCCTGTACATGCCAGCGCACTGACCGATGGTGACGTGACTTTCGTCGATGATCATCATTGCGTCGCGCGGCAGGTAATCCACCAATGTTGGGGGAGGGTCGCCCGGCGCAGCACCGGACAAATGCCGTGAATAGT
>JBEIKS010000075.1:0-9743 GCA_040379625.1 Burkholderiaceae bacterium | reverse complement strand
CTGGCCTGACGCAGAGCATCACCAACACCACCATCATCGAGAAGCTCAAAGCAGGCAAAGTTCCGATGGTATTTCTGCGTAACGATACGCTGCGCACACTTATCTACACCCCGGATGCCAGCCGGGCCATGGCGCTGCTGGGCAATACACCGGATGCCTTCGGCCAAACCTGGCACCTGCCCTGTGATGACAACCGCCCCACCTACCGTCAGTTTGTTGAATTGGCTGCGCGTGAATTTGGCGTCTCACCGCATCACCAAATTGTTAAGGCGTGGCAACTCAGACTTTTCGGCTTGATCAATCCGCAAGTGCGTGACGCAGCCGAACTGCTGCCACGCTACCGGCATGACAATATTTTCAGTTCGGAAAAATTCAAGGCAAGGTTTCCAGAGTTTAAAGTCACCCGCATTCCGCAAGGGCTTGCTAACATCGCTGCAGAATGGAGAACACAGAAAAAATGAGCAAATTAAATCAATCGCTGCGTGCGCAGTGCAAATGCGGTTCCAACACCATCACGATCAAAAGCGAGCCGTTGATGCGCACGGTTTGCCACTGCCGTTTTTGTCAGGAATACACAGGCCGAGACAAATCTGACTTTGTGATTTATCGCAGCTCTGCGCTTGAATTACCACCGGCTGAAAAGGCTCGCTTTCGCGCATTCAAAAAACCGCAGTTTGTGAGTCGAGGCACCTGTACAAGCTGTGGCGGACCCGCCTATGAGCATGTTCGGATTCCCTTGCTACCCAACATGGTGATTATTCCAGTGCCCAACCATGAACAAACCTCAACGCTGCCAGCGCCTTCACTGCACATGTTTTATCATCGCAGAAAAGCAGACGTGAACGACCCACACCCCAAGTATTCCAACCCGCTGAACAGTGAATGGCAATTTATCAGCCGGCTGATCGGTGCCTTGTTCTTCAGTTCCCGTTGATTGGACGCACCACCTTTACTGACCCAAGCGAAATTGCGTCAATTTGAAAAAGGCATCAACCATGACAGAGACAGGACAAGCACCCCGCCGCTCGCCAAAAATCGTTGTGATTGGCGCAGGCATGACGGGCATTCTGGCCGCCATACAACTGAAAAAACAAGGCTACACCGATGTTACCGTCTTCGAGAAAGCCGCTACACTCGGCGGCACGTGGCGAGAGAACACTTACCCTGGGGTGGCCTGTGACATTCCAGCGCAGATGTACACCTATTCCTTCGAGCCCAACCCGGATTGGAGCAATTTGTTTGCGCGTGGCGAAGAAATTCAAAATTACCTGGTGAAGGTGGCGCATAAGTATCAAATCATGGAGACGCTACACTTCAATGAAGGCGTGACCGCTTGCATTCTTAAGGGCACTCAATGGCAAGTCACAACCAGTAAAAATACGGAAGTAATGGCTGACTTCATCATCAATGCAACCGGTATTTTGCATCACCCCGCCTTTCCCGATATTCCCGGCATCAAAGACTACACTGGCAAGCTTTTCCACACCGCCCAGTGGGATCACAGCTACGACTTGCAAGGCAAGCAAGTGGCCATCATTGGTACAGGCTCAACGGCTGCGCAAGTGATTCCTGAACTGGCTGAGGTGGTGAAACACCTCACCGTATTTCAACGAACCCCGCAGTGGATTCTGCACTTGCCCAATCAAGTGTTTACAGAAAGTGTAAAGCGCCAATTCCGTCGCAGTCCAACACTGCTCAAAGCCGTGCGCGATATTGAGACATGGAACATCAGTCATTTGCTCACCAAGGCCGTCATTGGCAAGCCGCTTCAAAAACTGATGTTGAACACCGCTTGCAAAATGAATCTCAGACTGAATGTTAAAGATCCGGAGTTGCGCAAAAAGCTCACACCCAACTATGCGCCAGGTTGTAAGCGCATCATTGTGAATGCAACATTTTACAAAGCAATACAACGCCACAATGTAAACTTGGAAACAACGGCGATTGAGCGCTTTGTACCGGAAGGCATACGCACCCAAGACGGTAAAACTCACACACTAGACTGCGTCGTACTCTCCACTGGATTTCAAGCGAAGAACTACATGCGCCCAATGAAAGTTCTCGGAAAAAACGGTTTGAATCTCAACGACGCATGGAAAGACAAAGTCAAGACCTATCGCTCGGTTTGTCTGCCCGAATTCCCCAATAACTTTCTGATGCTGGGCCCCAACTCACCGATCGGTAATTTTTCTGTGATTGCCATCAGCGAAGTGCAGTTGAACTACATTATCAACATCATTCATCAGTGGTCTAAGGGCGAGTTTGATCTCATTGAACCGAAGAAAAATGAGGTTGAAAACTTTACTCAATATATGAAAAAGGGGCTGAAGAACACAGCATGGACCGGAGGCTGTCAAAGTTGGTATTTAGATCAAGATGGTGATCCCATTCTCTGGCCTTACACATGGGAGGAATGGGAGCAACAAATGAGCGAGCCCGATTTTTCTCACTTTGAATTGCTTTCAGTTCAGACAGCGCCGTCCGTTTGATCTCAACCGCCAATAAGGGCAATCCGCTCAACCGCGCGGCATTGTGCAGCCCGTCCGCTGCTCACCGAATGCTGCCTAAAAGCAGGAAGCGGACTCAAAACATAAAAAGCCGCAGCACGCGGTAACGATTCCGCGGCTTTCAGCCAAGGGCCAGCCGGCGAAGTTAGGCCGAGTTTTTCCAGCACGGCGCCACCGAGCAACCAATCAGAAGAACTCAGATGAGACCAGTATGCCCAGCGGCGACGGGCGGCTTGTAGCGCGCCATACTGCCGCAACAAAGGTTCTTGCGCCAAAGCCTGCGCCAAGCGCTTACTGGTGTCATCCGGGGGCGTATGCGTCATCATGAGGTGTCGAAAAAAAACAGCAGCCTCGGCCTCTGTATCCACCAACCACTCAGACGCAACACCCATTTGCCATGCGATGATTTTCCAGAGATGCATCACCCCGCGAGACTGCGTGGGCGATACAAAAATGCCACTCTTTCTTAAACCCAACAACATGACAGAACTAAAGCCCAAATAGGTGGCCGCCATATCCGCCTGATTGATGGGCAAACCATGACGTTGGCTGTCCCACTGTGAATGGGCCTTAAGGTGACGACGCACCATGGCGTGTACCCATCTAACACGCAACGTTGCCTGAACACCGAGTCCACTTGTTTGATTAGAGCCAGCTTGAGTCACCGCCAACCACCACCGAGCCGTATTGCCCAATCGGGCTGCAGCGCCTCGTTCAAACTCACCTGTAAGCACCAAAGTTTGGTTGAACGAGGCCAACAAATAGCCGCCCATCAAGGCCATATCTCGCAGTACATCCGTGGCCAAGGTTCCGGTGCGATGAATGAACTTCGCACCTTCATCGGCCAACTTCCAATCAACCACAAAAGGAGGCTGCTCAGCATGCGCAATCAGCGACTCAAACTCAAGCCGCGTTACACAAGGAAAACCAACAACTGAACGTGAAGAAGCCTGCTTGTTTAACTGGGCGAACACCTCAGAGACGCATCCGTGCTCGAATGTACTTTCGATAAGGGCGTCCATTTGCAGATCACCATGACTCAAACTTCGTCCCAACTTTTCATACTCAACGCGCGTGGGAGCGAGCCCTCGCCCTAGCATCAACGACAGCCACAAAGGCGTTTTAATCTGACACTGCTCAAACGACTGTAACCGACTGGGGAAAATTGGATCTACACCCATCAATAGGCCTCTCACAGTGAACTAAAAAACAGCTTATCGCTAAGCAATATTCGCAAACAATTCGCGTTTCAAAGCCATCACATCTTTAAGACTGTAGGTAACTCATTACCATCAACTCCAGCTCCGCTGATAAGTCTTGCTCAGAAATAAAGGGGCTTGGCTCGCTGAGCGCGCGAATCATTGTGAACACCAAGGCATTGGCGATGATGTAGGAACGCACGTGCAGACGCTCAGGCTGTACCGACAACGGATTTTTTAACAAATACATACGCATGAAATCCAGCAATGTGTTTTGCAGCACCATGATGAAATTTTTTGCGGGCAGTTTGTGCCAGTTTTTCACCAACTCAGCCGCCAACCCTTGGTCAGCTTTCAAAAAATCGAAACCAAAGCGAATGGCAAGCTGAACCATTTCGCCCAACTCGATTGTTTTACTGAGCACCAAATGATTCAAACCGTTGGCCAGATCCATACTGACACGCTCAAGCAAGGCCTCAATCAGATCTTCCTTGGAATCAAAATACTGATAGAGCGAGCCGACACTCACCTCGGCGAATTCGGCCACATGCTGCGTGGTGAAACCATCCAAACCACAGACTGTAATGGCTTGAGCGGTGGCATCGACCAATCGTGATACCAATTCGCGCGAGCGCTGTTGCTGGGGTTGTTTTCTCATGAGCCTCAGTAGCTCCCGACGTAAAAATCACGCTGAATACGATCCACATTTGTCACATCGTTGGCGTACACAGAGAAGTCACTGACACCACAACGCCGCAACACGTCTTCGTCTAGAAAGCTGACCCCACTTGCAAACATCTCGCGCTGTGTAATCAATGCCCAAGCCGCATCGGACATCACTTCAGGCTTTCTGGCAACGCTCAAGCCTTCATCACCCGATAGCGAGCCCACGGCCGCCGTCGCAATCAAGGTGGCTGGCCACAATGTCTTCACAGCAACATCACAGGCTTTGACCTCTTGCGCAAACCCCATGCTCAGTAAGGTCATGCTGTATTTGGTGCTTGTGTAGGGAATGAATGCACCCAACCAACCGGGGTCTAAATTCAACGGTGGGCACAAATTCAACACAGTCCCTTGACTGGCTTTTAGGTAAGGTAGGCATTGCCGCATCGTGATCATCGGCGCACGAGTGTTCAAGGCATGCATCAAATCGTATTTTTTAGTCTCTGTTTGAGCCAATGGCGTTACGCCCAGGTAACCTGCGTTGTTCACCAAGAGATCGATTCGCCCCCACTTGGCAACGGTCTGTTCAATGGCCGTGATCAACTGCGATTCATCACGGGCATCGCACACAATTGGTAAGGCTTGACCGCCAGCCGCCAAGATTTCTTCTGCAACAGAAAACACCGTGCCCGGTAAACGCGCATGAGGCTCACCGGTCTTGGCCGCGATGGCAACGCAAGCGCCCTCGCGTGCAAACCGCAATGCAATGGACTGCCCAATACCGCGACTGCCCCCCGTCATAAAAACGACTTTACCCTGCCAAGCACCCGCCATAGACATCCCCATGTTTGTTATAACGCTGAAAGCATACTAATACGATCTTTTATTCGCATTCAATTCGCATTCACAAAATTTGTTGCAAACAAGGGGGCGTTTGGGCTTTGAGAGGCGTGCTAGTATCCTCGCACTATTGATTAATCTAGCGAAAACTGCCGCCATGAAACTTCGTCATATCCTTGCCTCTTTACTCCTCACAACCAGCGGTCTGGCCCAATCGGCTGATCTGCAGTTATCGAACTTGGCTGGTTCGCAATCCAGCTTTAAAGTCCTCTCTGAAAATCTTGGTGCCGCAACCAGCTACAAGGGCGTGATTCCGGCAGAGCCACTCGGCATTACCGGCTTTGACATCGGCGCAGAAATCACCAGCACAAAAATTACCGACAAAACCGTGTGGGCAAGGGCGACCGGAAGCAATTCCCCCGATTATTTAACGCAAACAAAATTGCATGCGCACAAAGGCCTGCCCTTTGGCTTTGACGTGGGTGTTGTGGCGAGCAACAGCACCAACAGCAACATTTCAACCGTGGGTGGAGAACTGCGCTATGCGCTGGTTTCAGGCAATGTGGTGATGCCTGCCATCGGGCTGCGGGCGGCCTACACAAAAGTAAACGGTATCGATAGACTCGCGCTGGACAACAAGTCGGTGGAGCTGACCATTTCCAAAGGTTTTCTGATGTTCAAGCCGTACGCGGGCATCGGTCACGTTTGGACTTCAAGCAGGCCTGACGCAGGCTTGGGTCTGGCCAAAGAAGACATTGGGCAGTTACGCACTTATGTCGGTACAAATGTGAACCTGGGGCTAATAAATTTTGCACTGGAAGCAGACAAAACCGGCGATGCAACGTCGCTGAGCGCCAAGGTCGGGTTGCGGTTCTAAACCCGCTCGAGTCGCTGCTTGCGAATAAAAAGTCGCCGGCACAAAGGCCGGCGACAGAACTCTCATAAGAGAGGGAGACAACGCTACAAACCAAAGCATAAACCCGGAAACGGGTGTTTTAAAAATCACACCATATTAAAAATATGCTTTTTTTTCATGTACTTGACCAAATAAAATGTGTTTTTTCTGGTTTTTTCGCGTTTTTTATTTGCCTCTAAGTACCAGCCTCTCCGATCTCTTTGATTTGAATAAAAAAAATTAAAAAAAAAGTTCCATACTATTTTTTTACTATCCGAGGGAAGTCTGTACGATCGCACCCACAAAAATGCGACAACTGAAGCAGGCTCAGCGAATGACCAAGTTCTGCTTCGGTCGTTTATCTGCCCACACGGCATACATTTCCCGGTAGCCGGATGTGTGGCGCGACTTCCCCCCTCACATGGGTAGGATTGTTTCTGCGGGCCAAGACACACAATTCACACTTTCTAGCCAGCATCAAACCGTTGGTATTAGACTGACATTTTAGTTTTAAGCGTTACTTTAATTCGGAGACACCAGTATGGCCAATTCACAACAAGCAAATCTGATCGTCCAAAGAGGCGAAGAATCTTTTACCCTTCAGGCTGGGCAATCACTCAAACCAGGCGACATTATTCGCAATGCGGGCACGGACTCCGCGTCAGTCGGATCAGTGTCCTTGGTGAAGGAATACCCCTCATTGATCGCTAAAGTTCCGCCAGGCGGCACAGTGCGGGTCACAGATGTAGGCAACCCTGAAGACGAAGTACTTGGACTGGAGGCCGTAGACGGTCCGGTTGAAATTTCCGAAGCCAATGCTGAGATGGCCTCCAATGCGGATTTTGCAATCAACCCCGAGGTGGAAACCGTTTCCGGCCTTTTCGGAGCGATCCCTCTTCTCGGTGGTGGTCTTTTGGGTCCTGCAGCTGCAGGGATTGCGCTGGCTGCATTGGCATCAGGCGGAGGAGATTCGGGGGGAGATTCTGGTGCCACCGGTGCTTTTGGGGGTGGCGCTGGTGGTAACGCCAGCGGTTTGGCAGGCGGCGTTCAAGACCTAGGAGGTGGAATCAACCAAACTCCACTGGCCCCAGCCACTGGCGTGACAGATCCAGTAGCGGCGGGCTTGGCTCAAGGCGGTGATGCGCTGGTCGGTTCAGGAGACCCTTCAGGGCTTGCCCCAACTGTAGGTACCATTGTTGGAACATCAAACGGTGGTTCAGGTGGCACACAAGACACCGGCTTGGTGGGTTTGCTTAATTCCACGGCCACAGGCCTAGATCAATCTTTTTCGGGTGGTCCCGCCCAACCATTGGAACCCGTCATTGACCCGGCGTCACAAACGGTTGGTTCCAACAACGGCACAACCGATGGAGTTGCACAAGGTCTTGCCAACGTGGGATCCACTTTCAGCGGCGACCAAGGCGCGTTGAATCCGCTGACATCCGGCGTCGTTGGTCCGGTGGTTGGAAACTCCGCAGGACAAGACGGTGGCTTGCCACAAACGCTGAACCAAACATCCCAAGGTCTCACCGATTTAACCGCACAAGACTCAGCCCTTGCACCACTAGACCCCTTGACCTCGGGCATCGCTGGGGGCGTGGACACACTGGCCGCAGGGGTTCAACAAGCCGGGCAAGCGTTGGCGGACCAATCTGCACAAGACCCCTCTGGCACAACTGCGCTCATAGCAGACTTGCTGGGCGGACAAACGCAACCCATCAGCTCTGCCTCCGCAGGTGGAGATCCACTGGCGCCTTTGACGACTTTGGCAGGCTGATAAAGCCGCGTGACGATGCATTGGGACTGGCACTTTAAAAGTGTGCCATCGCTCCAATGCGCTACTGAGTCGAGTCTCTAAAAATCCTGCTTACAAAAGCGGAGAAAAAAGGAATAATCTACGTAAGAAAAAATCTTACACAGAGACTCCTCATGACACCCGTAACAGTGAAGCGTGCTGCACTTCAAAACATCACAAAAAACATGCGCGACCGCATGTTCAAGGCCTCCAGCATGGTAGTTGCCGGACAACTTCCCTACGATGTTGTTCACCAGGCGGACCTGGCCAGCGTCAGGCATTACCACCCATTGACTGAAACCCACATTGTGGTGAACGGCAAAGAAATGCCGGTGGCACAGACCCGCCATAAAATTCCTCTGCTGGTGGTGGCGCCCTTGGCTGTGAACATGCTGATATACGACTTGTTCCCAGAGCGCAGTTTCATTAAGTACTTATTGGCCCAAGGCTTTGATGTGTATCTCGTGGATTGGGGCAAGCCAGGTTTCAAACACGCGTCCTACTCACTGTCAAACTACATGTTCGACATGCTGCCTTCTTGCGTGGCGGCAGTTCGCCAACACAGCGGTTCCAGCAAGCTCAGCCTGCACGGTTGGAGCATGGGCGGCATGCTGGCTGCGGTTTATGCAGCCACCACCACAGAAAACGATGTGGAAAATCTGGTCATGCTGGGCACACCGTTCAACGGTCACGCCAATGGCTTGATGGGCACATACTACAAGCGTATGAACACGCTGATGCGCCGAACCGGCCTGAGCCTGCGTCGCTTGCCTGCGCGCGTGGCCTACACGCCCGGCTGGATGAACGTCATCGGTTTTAAAATGATGGACCCAGTTGCCAGCGTCAAAGGTTACATCACCCTTGCCAAACAAATCGCAGACCGCGACTACGTTGAACAACATGCCAATCAGGCCGCCTTCATTGACCACCTGGAAGCCTACCCGGGCGGCGTCATCCGCGATTTCACTTCCTGCGTACTTCTGGAAAACGAAACATTTTTAAAAGGCCGGATGCGACTGGGCAACCGCGTTGTTCAATTCGGCAACATCACCGCCAATTTACTGGTGGTGACAGGACGCAAAGACAATCTGGCCACCACACAGGCCTGCATGGGCGTGATGAAAGTGGTGAGCAGCCAGGACAAGGAACTGTTTGTAGGCGGTGGCGGGCACATCGGCATTCTGGGTGGCAGCGAAGCGCTGAAATCCATCTGGCCAAAAACTGCTACATGGCTGGAAGCACGAAGCGGGAACGCTGCGATTGCCGAACACGCTGTAGCAGATTCCACACTGACCGAAGCAACCACGGCACTTGCCGCCTGAGCGCTAACGGACCGCAACCACTTCGGGTACCCACCCTCACGGGGTGCACTGCCCGTCAGTGCTTGCGATCAGTGCCATTAGATTTTCTTGTACCAGCGATCTAAGTGCGGGTGGCTCTTCTGATTGATTGACCAACTTTAGCAGGCTGCAAGCGGTTGCCAGCGCCTCTGCGGTCTTGCCCTGTTTGCCCAAAGCAAACGCCAAATTTACACCCGCGGGCAAATTCTGCTCTTTCTGCATCAGACCTCGCCAAATGTCTATGGCCTGATCCAGATCACCGCGCTTCTCCAGCGAATTAGCAAGCCCCATTTGTAACACTGGACTCTTAAGACCTGCTGCGAGCGCGCTTGAGTAGGCAGACACAGCCAGATCGCCGGGCGCATTGCGCTCAAACTTCACCAAGGCTTGAATCAGCACAGGCTTGGGTAAAAAGTCGGGGATATGTTCCGGGCTTGACACAATCATCGCCCAGTATCCAGAACGCTCCCAGGTTTTGTTAAAGGTGTAGGCTGGCATACGTTG
>JBEIKS010000074.1:0-9744 GCA_040379625.1 Burkholderiaceae bacterium | reverse complement strand
CCATGGATTATGACCAAGCAGCCAATTTACTGCGCAATTCAGCCAGACCGTTTGCCGCAGCCAGAGCAGGCGAATCACAGTGTGTAGCAGGTTCGGGCGCAGTGAAATGTGTTTGTACGACCAGCGTCTGTGGTGCGGGCATGCTGGATGCCAACAACCTCGTTTCTTTGGCGCGCGCAGGCAAGTCGCTGGCCAACCCAACCATCGGCAATACAACAGACAGCAACTCCGGTTGGACGCTGGATTCCAGAAACAGCGTAGCTGCTACCGGCCGCCTCATTGTCAGTCACAAATGGGTTCAAAAAGAAGGCCCTGTTGCGCTGACGCTGACCAACAGCAATACACCCGGCTTGGTAAGAACAAGTGCTCCCACACAGGCAGGCGAGTACATTTTTGAAGTAACGGTGGAAGACAGCAACGGTGCCGTCCACACAAGCAGGGTGGCCCGGATTGTGGGCGTCCAGCAATTGGCAGACGGTACCAACAACAATGGTGGTTCGAATGCAGGAACAGGCAACAACGGCAACACCCAAAGCGGTACAGATGCGACCAACCCCGCACCAGTGACCAGCACGGGCGGCAGTGGTGGTGGCGGTGGTGGCGCCTTGCCGATTCATCTGTTGGTCACCATGGCGCTGGCAATTGTATTGCTGCGCAGCGCCGAAAAAATTACTCGTCAAGAAACTGAGTGAAACCGGACACAGGCTCCCGTTCGGTCTTCAAACGATTTTCCGGTGCTGACGTATCTTCAAAACCCAGCGACATTCCACAAACCAGCATTTCCTGAGGGTCGAACTTCAAGTGTGACCCGATGGTTTGTGGAAAATCAGCAAATGCGGCTTGCGGACAGGTGTGGAGACCTCTGGCGCGGGCCGCGATCGCAATGTTCTCCAGAAAAAACCCGTAGTCCAACCAACTGCCCTGCCCCAGTCGCCTGTCAATTGAAAAAATCAAGCCCACAGGAGCGCCAAAGAATTCAAAATTTTTGCCCATCTGTTCAATCATCCGCTGTTTCTCGTCTCTCTTAATGTTCAGCAGACCGTACAGATCAAAACCTATTTTCCGGCGCCTGTCGACATAAGGAGAGAACCATTCACGAGGATAGTAATCGTACTCAGGCGTGTCCTTGGGGCCACCCGACACATGAAAATAACTGGCTTTGATCGCTGCACTCAGTCGCTGTTTTGCATTGCCTGTCAGTACGCGAACCCGCCAAGGCTGAGTGTTGGTACCAGATGGCGCACGACTGGCCAACGCCAGAATTTCTTCAATTGTTTTTCTCGGAATAGGCTCAGGAAGAAAAGCACGTACAGAGCGACGACTGTTAATGGCCTCATCGACGCAGTTTTTAAGGGTTTCTTGATCCATGGGCTTATCCTTTCAACAATTGACGGGGCTTGGAATTGACCAAGGCCACAGCAGAAACTGCAATCAACATACCGGCGATGGCTGACAAAGACAGTGCCTCGCGAAACAAAGCCCAGGCCATCAGTGCGGTAACGGGGGGCGTCAAGTAGAACAAACTGGAGACACGCGTGGCATTGCCGCGGCGTATCAGTTCGAACAACAGTGCGATGGCTCCGATCGACAAACCCAATACCGCCCACACATAGGCAATGACAACGCTGCTGTTGATCTCCCAAGCGGCCTCACGTTCAAGCCAGAAGGCCAATGGCAGCGTAAACAGCGCCGATGCCAGGTACTGCACGAAGGCGCCCGAGCGGGTGTCGAACGGTTTGCATTTGTACTTTTGGTAGAGCGTGCCCAAGGTAATGGCAAACAAGGCGCCGACAATCCAGATCAAGTTGTGCCAGTGAATTCCGTCGACCGACCATTTACTGGAAACCGTCACCCCGACCCCAACGAACCCGGCCATCAGACCAAACCATTGTCGCCGGCTCACCGTCTCACCAAACCAACCCGACAAAATTCCGGTCAACAGCGGCTGCATACCCACCACCAAAGCGGAAATACCGGCAGGCAAGCCCAGCTTGATCGCCACCCAAACACCTCCCAAATAACCTGCTTGCAGCAATAACCCGGCCAAACCGATTTTCGGCCATTGGTCTGCCTGCGGCCACGCCACGCCCTGAAAAATAACCAGTGGCAGCAACACAACACACGCGCCGAGGTAGCGGAAGAATAAAAAAAACAGGGGTGGGGCATAGGGCATGGACAAACGGGCAATAATGAAACCCGTGCTCCAGATCAGGACAAAAAAACCGGCAATGCCTAAGGTAATGGTTTTGTCAGACCACCCCATACGCGTTTGTAAACTAGACACTCATATCTCCGATGTTACTCACGACCTCTCGCAACACCGAGCCACTGTTGTCGTAATTCTGTTGAAACTGCCAAAGGCGACCAATGCTGTCGGCCTGTAATTCAACCATGGCCGTTAAATCTGCACCATAGCCGCCCGCCATGCACATGGCCACGGGAATGCGTCGCGCTTGCGCCCAGGAAAACACCTTTTCATCTCTTTGCTGCAATCCGGCAGCAGTGAGGCTGAGTTTACCCAGACGGTCTCCCTCATGGGCATCCAGACCCGCGAGATAAATAATCAAATTTGCCTCAAAACGCTGATCGATCTCGCACAAGGCCTGCTCAAGCCTGACAAGGTAGCCCTCATCGGAGGTCAGGTCATCCAACTCGACATCAAGATCACTGACCTGCTTTTCAAACGGATAGTTGTTCCGGCCATGCATGGAAAAACTGAAAATGCTGGGGTCGTTGCGAACAAGTGCTGCAGTTCCATCACCCTGGTGCACATCCAGATCAATGACAAGCACCTGCAGACGCCGCCCCAGGCGCATTTGCTCCACTTGCATCACACTGGCCGCAACCACAACGTCATTGAATACACAAAACCCCTCACCACCGGCTTGTCGCGCATGGTGAGTACCTCCCGCCAGGTTAGCCGCGGCGCCTGAGGCAAGCGCCGCCCGACACGCCTGAATGGTGGCGCCGACAGACCGGCGTGCGCGCTGGGCCATGGCAGCAGACCATGGAAAACCTATCGCCCTTTGTTGAGCTGCACTCAATGTGCCGTCCCTCACCTGAGCAATGTAGCCGGGGCTGTGGACCAAGGCCAACTCACCCTCGGTGGCGGCTTCCGGTTGCTGCAGAACAATGCCCGAAAAGCGCTCTGCCACACGGTCTCGAAGCATTTCATACTTACGCATCGGGAAGCGGTGCCCGGGGGGAAGGGGTAACACAAACTGATCACAATAAAATGCCAACATCACTTTTCTTCCGCAGCGCAACAAAGCGCTTGACAAACTTTTCAGTGCAGCTACAATTCATTTTGTTGCAATGCACAACAGCGCAATCAGGATAAAAATCCAGGTTAAGCAAAGCGTTTTCGAGCATGCTCGCGGATCGACTTAAATTGTAGTTTAAGCGGTAAAATATCTTTTCTCATTCTCAGGAGTTAACCATGTACACACCAGAACAATTGCTTGCCACACAAAAAGAACAAGTTGATGCATTCATCAAACTGAGTCAAAAGTCTTTCGCTCAAGTTGAAAAGCTTGTCGAACACAACCTTAACACCATTAAATCCACCCTTGAAGAAAGCGGCGAGCGTCTGAAAGAAGCCATGAACGTAAAAGACGTTTCAGAACTGGCATCATTCAGCTCAGGCCTGCTTCAGCCAAGCATCGAAAAAGCAGTTGCTTACAACCGCGCCTTGTACCAAATGGGCACAGAGGCTTCTACCGATGCCAGCAAAATTGCTGAAGAGAACATCGCAAAGCTGAACAAGTCAGTGGCCACAGCCGTTGAAACAATGTCCAAGAATGCACCAGCCGGTAGCGAGTCCATCGTTGCCCTGATGAAGTCTTCCGTTTCTGCTGCAAATAACGCTTTCGACTCCGTGTCAAAAGCCGCCAAGCAAGCTGCTGAAGCCACCGAAGCGAATATGAATGCCGCAGCCAATGCGACTATCAAAGCCGCAAGCGCCGCTTCTGCTGCTGCCGCAAAGGGCGGCAAAAAAGTTGCATAAACTTTTTTGTTGCTAAAAAAGCCTGTCTGCCAAAACAGACAGGCTTTTTTTTCGCCTGAATTACGCTAGTTAAACGATGCAACGGGCATCATGCTGTCATGGGTTCAATATCATTGAGGCCGCTCTTTCAGCAATCATCAAAGTCGGGGAACATGTATTTCCAGACGTTATTGTGGGCATGACAGACGCGTCCACAACCCTTAAATGCCCCACTCCCCTGACCCTTAAAAACTTGTCCACCACCGCAAGCGTGTCTTCATCTTTACCCATGCGACAGGTACCACCGGGTGAATAATTGTTGTGCCAAGTTCTCCGGCCGCCTTAACCAGTTCCTGATCAGACTGCAAAGACGCGCCGGGCAAATATTCCTTGGGTTGAAACTCTGCCAGCGCCGATTGAGCCACGATTTGTCTGGTCAGTTGCAGACTTTCTACAGCCACTTGCTTGTCTTCCGCGGTGGCGAGGTAGTTGGGCGAAATCATGGGAGCCTGCTTGTAGTCACGGCTCTGAATATGAATGTTCCCCCGCGAGGTGGGGCGCAAATTACAGACGCTGGCCGTAAAGGCATTAAAGCTGTGTAAAGGCTCGCCGAACTTTTCAAGCGACAAGGGCTGAACATGGTATTGCAGGTTAGGCAGTAACTCCCGCTCGTTCGACTTGGCAAAAGCACCCAATTGCGAGGGAGCCATGCTCATGGGACCGGTTCGTTTCAACGCATACTCCAAGGCAATTTTTGCCTTGCCCATAGGCGTAGACACCATGGTGTTCAGTGTTTTCACACCTTCCACCTTAAAAATCATCCGCAACTGCAAGTGGTCTTGCATGTTTTCACCCACACCGGGCAAGTCATGAACCACAGGGATGCGCAGTTTTTCCAGATGCTTTTTTTGCCCGATTCCAGACAACTCAAGAATTTGCGGCGACCCCACCGCCCCGGCCGTCAAAATCACTTCCTTGCGGGCAAACACTTTTTCGTTGATGCCCAAACGGTCAAAAGACACGCCCGTGCAAACAGGGTCTGCCGCACCTTCTTTGAACAAAAGCTTTTTCGCCTGCGACTGCGTCATCACGGTCAAATTTTCACGACCCAAGGCCGGGCGCAGAAACGCCACTGAGGCGCTGCATCTAAACCCCGATCGCTGGTTCACCTCAAAATAGCCCACGCCGAAGTTGTTGCCACGGTTAAAGTCGTCGGTTGAAGGAATGCCCTGCTCGTTGGCTGCCACGGCAAACCGGTCCAGCAATTGCCAAGACAGGCGTTGCTTTTCTACCCGCCATTCACCTGCGCCGTTGTGAAACTCTGTGGTGCCCCCATGGTGACTTTCATGACGCTTGAAATAGGGCAATACGTAATCCCAACCCCACGTGTTGTCCCCCGTTGCCTCCACCCAGCGGTCGTAGTCGGCCGTCTGGCCCCTCATGTAAATCATGCCGTTAATGGAAGAACTTCCGCCCAGTATCCGACCGCGCGGGTACAACAGAGAACGTCCGTTAAGGCTTTGCTCGCTGCGAGTGCGGAACAACCAGTCGGTGCGGGGGTTGCCGATGCAATACAAATACCCAACCGGGATTTTGACCCAGAGATAGTTGTCCTTGCCACCGGCTTCAATCAAGGCCACTTCATTGCGAGGGTCTTCCGACAATCGGTTGGCCAACAGGCAACCTGCCGTTCCACCGCCCACAATAACGTAGTCGAACGTATCTTTTCGACCCGACTTAAACACCATAGATTGCTTCCATGTTTATTTCGCCACTGGCATTGTAAATTCAGGGCCCTTGGCAATGCTGTCTGGCCAGCGCTGCATGATGCTCTTGTAACGGCTGTAAAACCGCAAACCTTCTTCGCCGTAGGCGTGGTGATCGCCAAACAGCGAACGCTTCCAACCGCCAAAAGAATGCCAAGCCATGGGCACAGGAATTGGTACGTTTACGCCCACCATGCCGATTTGAACTCTCCTGGAGAATTCCCGGGCAACACCACCACTGGCGGTAAAAATGGACACACCGTTGCTAAACTCATGACCGTTGATCAAGTCTACGGCTTCTGCCAGTGTACTGACGCGAACCACTGCAAGCACGGGTCCGAATATCTCTTCTTTGTAGATCGTCATGCTGGGTGTGACATGATCAAACAGGGTGCCACCTGTGAAAAACCCACCTGAGCTGTTGCGCATGGCGTGGTTCCTGCCGTCCACCAGCAATTTTGCACCCTCTTCCACACCTTTGGCCACGTAGCCTTCCACCTTGGCCCGGTGCGCAGCGCTGACCAAGGGCCCCATTTCAGACTCGGGCAATTCACCACTGCCAATTTTCAGGTCAGCGGCACGCCGACTCAGTTTTTCCACCAGTTCGTCAGCCACGCCACCCACCGCCACTGCCACGGAAATCGCCATGCATCGCTCGCCAGCAGAACCGTAGGCTGCGCCAATCAGTGCATCCACGGCCTGCGTCATGTCTGCGTCAGGCATGACGACCAAATGATTTTTCGCCCCACCCAAGGCTTGCACACGCTTGCCGCGCAGGGTTCCCTCTCGGTACACGTACTCTGCGATGGGCGTGGAACCCACAAAAGAAACCGCCGCAACATCTGGATGTTGCAAAAGCGCATCGACTGCAGCCTTGTCGCCTTGCACCACATTGAAAACACCGTCGGGCAAACCGGCTTGGGCCAGCAGATCGGCAATCATCAGGGATGCAGAAGGATCGCGCTCAGAAGGTTTCAGAACAAAGGTGTTGCCGGCAGCCAAGGCAATGGGAATCATCCACAGTGGCACCATGAACGGAAAATTGAACGGCGTAATGCCGGCACAAACCCCCAAGGGCTGACGCAGATTCCAGTTGTCGATGTCGCCGCCAATGTTGTCGGTGAAGGCGGTTTTCAACAAATGGGGCGCACCCATCGCAAATTCGACCACCTCCAGCCCGCGGGTCACTTCACCTTTGGCATCGGAAAATACCTTGCCGTGTTCACGGGTAATGCACAAGGCAAGCGCGTCGTGATTTTTTTCAATCAACTCTTTGAATTTTGCCAAAATACGGGCGCGTTTCAGCGGTGCGGTTTCAGACCAAGTGACAAACGCTTTTTTTGCAGCACTCACAGCCAGACGGATTTCATTTTGTCCGCCCAACAACACTTGCGCTGTGACTTCACCCGTGGCTGGGTTAAACACATCTTGTTTGCGCTGGGTGTCGCAGTTTGTTTTGACCCCACCAATAAAATGAGCAACTTGCTGCATCACACAACCTTCAATAGAGTTATAGCGAGAGAGGGAGCTTATACCACGCTAGAGGTAAGCTCCATTGGGGTTATGCCTTAGGCGAAAGCACCTCAAAAGCGGCGCCTTTGGCGACCACCTTGGCTTGCAAAGCCTCGAATGCAGGGCCCAACAAGGCACAAAAATCCAGCCCCGTGGCTTTAACACCCAGCTCGATGTGTTTGGGCAAGGTGTTGTCTCCCACGTGCGGCAGGCTAAAAACAGTGACGCCCGGAAACTCGGTCTCAACGGCTTCCATGTCCTCGGTCAGCATGGCCTCAAAAGTGCCAAACACCCGCATGGCCAGACTTTTCTCAAGCTGCGTGAAATGCAGGTGTGCCAGGCAATTGTCCAATACCCATTCAAACATGGGATGCGCCATGACAGGAAAACCCGGTACAAAATAATGTCGTTTAATGAAAAACCCCGCAATTTTGTTATACGGATTGGGGATAATTTCAGAACCTTGCGCAAACTCCGCCATGCGCAAGCGAATGTCGGTAACAGGCATGTTGGTGTCGCGGGCCCGCTCTTCAATCAGCGCCTTGGCTTGCGGATGCATGTGCAAAGGCAAACCCAAGGCTTGCGCCACGGCCTGGCGTGTGTGGTCGTCAGGCGTAGACCCGATGCCACCACAACAAAACACAATATCGTCAGAGGCAAAACTGCTTTTCAGTTCCGACACCAGCAACTCGCGGTCATCCCCCAGAATTCTTACCCATGCCAACTTCAAGCCCCGAACCTGCAAACGTTCGATCAGGGCCGAGACGTGTTTGTCCTGCCGCTTGCCGGAGAGTATTTCATCTCCGATTACAATCAAACCGATTCTTGTTGCCATGTGCGGTCGTTTTCCCTGAGTGCTTGTAATTTTTCAAGATAGTAATGCGTAAATGCCAGCGCGGAAATAACGGGCACCAACAAAAACAACGGTGGAACCACACTTAAGGCAGCACAGACCAAGCCTATCCACCAAGCCCCGCCGCTGCTTTCTTTGTAAACACGCTTGAATTCATCGGTACTTGCATGCTCTATCAGGCAATCAAAACTCATGACTGCCACCAACAAATAGGCAGTCCAGAAAAAAGGTAAGAAAAACGCAACGCCCGGTACCAGCCAAAGTGGCAAGGTGACCAGCCATCCCACCACAAACACCAGACTGGCCTTCAACGCCTGCCACAAGCTGCCGAAAAAGCCACCGGTTCCGGCCTTGGCCAAATTTGGAAACCGGTTTTTGGAGACATGCGAAATTACAAAAGGCATGACAATGACGCTGGCTAAAATAACCGCTGTGCTTGCCACCAAGGGCCACAACACAAAAAATACGATGACTGGCACCAGTATGGATTTGATCCAGGCTCCGCCGAAGCCGCTGAGCGTGTTCACCACCTCGGGCATCTGCCCGTCGCTGAAGGCAAACTGATGCACCCATTGCAATAAAGGATCAACCAACTCCCAGATCGCAAAAAACCAGAGTGCCACCGCCGCAGACAGCGCCATCAAGGTTAAAAGCAGCATGCGGGGATGAAAAGCGCCGGCGAAACCGCGCCCCAAGGCAGCCAAGCCACTGTTCATCGCAAACCTTTCAACAAACGCCTTATTCCCAAACTTTGTTGTTCCCAGAAACCCTGACCGTAGTTCACACCGTCACGCTGATCCGCTATTCCTGTGGGTTCATAGCGTATCTTCATGTCAGCTGTACCGAAGATCAGATCCCAGACCGGAAACAGCACCGCAAAGTTGTGACCGCGCGCCGGGTTGCTGATGTCATCGGTCATTGAATGGTGAACCCGGTGAAACCAAGGGGGCCACCAACAGACGATCGCCCAGCCATCCCATAGAAATTCTGAAGTTACCGTGCTGGAAGCTCTGCATCAGGCGTGTCAGAACCACCACCCCCATGAACTGGCCAGGCGGCAAACCAATGAGCAACGCAGTAAAAGCCATAACGACATCGCGCAGGGCGTCGTCGAGCAAATGGTTGCGGTTATCAGACCAGACGGTCATTTTTTGCTGGCTGTGATGCAGCGCATGCAAACCCCACCACCACGCCCAACGGTGTTGAGCCCGGTGTATCCAATAATCAACGCAATCCAGTACCACCAGATACGCAAAAAACACGAGAATCGGCTGGCGGAAATCTTCAGGAAAAACATCTTCCAAGTTCGGCCTGTTAATCTCGAAACTGCGCAACACACTTTCAAAACTGTCAAACAACGGCGTCAGGACAAAAAACATACCCAGAGAAAACAGACCTGAACGGTGAATGAAGGTGTAGATCCGGTCGATGCGCACCTGTGCATCGCTTTGAAAGATGGGCTCAACAGCAAGCCAGCGCTCCAGCAACACACCTACAGTAGCGAGCAGGGTAATTTCCATGCAACCCACCAACAACCACTCAAGCGCATCATAGGCTTGTTCTGCGTATGACATGGCACCCACCGCATACAACGCGGGTTGCACACCCACCTCAAACAGCCACGTTTG
>JBEIKS010000073.1:0-9802 GCA_040379625.1 Burkholderiaceae bacterium | reverse complement strand
GCTGCAATTGTGGAGAGCCATTGAATCTGCGGGCACAACCAACACCGGCGCTTTCCTGATTTATCAGGAATCGAGCCTTGTAATTCGCGCCATCCGTGATTATTTCCAGCCAGATATTGGCGAAATTCTCATCGATACAGACGATATCTACGAACAAGCGCGTCAGTTTATGCAGCATGTCATGCCCGACATGTTCAACAGGGTCAAGCGCTACAGCGACGATATCCCCCTGTTTTCAAGATTCCAGATCGAACACCAGATCGAAACCGCCTACAGCCGCATGGTTCCCCTGCCCTCTGGCGGCGCAATTGTCATCGACCACACCGAAGCCTTGGTGGCAATTGATGTGAACTCGGCGCGCTCAACACGTGGGTCGGACATCGAAGAAACCGCGTTGCGAACCAACCTTGAGGCGGCGGAAGAAGCTGCGCGTCAGTTGCGTCTGAGAGACCTGGGCGGCCTGATCGTCATTGACTTCATTGACATGGAACGCAGTGCCAATCAGCGGGATGTGGAGCAGCGCCTTAAAGATGCGCTTCACTATGACCGCGCTCGCGTTCAAATGGGCAAGATCAGCCGCTTTGGCCTGATGGAATTGTCCAGACAGCGACTGCGTCCGGCGTTGTCGGAAGGAAGCCACACCACCTGCCCGCGTTGTAACGGCACTGGTGTAATCCGCGATACAGAAAGTACAGCCCTTCACGTCTTGCGGATTCTGCAAGAAGAAGCAATGAAGGAAGGCACGGCAGCCGTTCACGTTCAGGTGCCGGTCGATGTCGCCACTTTCTTGCTGAATGAAAAACGCTCTGAAATTCACAAACTGGAAGCGCGCCTGAAGGTTTCTGTTCTTCTCATTCCCAACAAGTATCTGGAAACACCTCATTACAATCTGCAGAGATTGCGCTCGGATGACGAGCGCCTTGAGTCGCCAAAACCAAGCTTCCAACAAGCAGAGGTGCTTGAAGAAGTCGGCTATTACGACAAGAAGATTGAAGAAGAGAAAAAGCCAAGACAAGAAGCCGTTATTAAAGGGGTTATACCTGCTCAGCCGGCGCCTGTTGTAAACAGGGAACCGGTCAAAGTGGTTGCAACGCCTGTGGTGAGCGAGCCTGTGAAGGTCATCAAGCGTTCGCTTTTGTCTCGCATACTTGATTTGTTCCGCCCTAAAAAGCGTGAAGAGAAACTTATCCCCCTTGAAGTGAAACCGGCTGAAGAAACCGCCCGCCCGCAAACTGGCGAACGGGACCGGAATGACCGGCAAGGGCGAGGACGCGGCAGAGACGGACGTCGCGGTGAACAGCGTGGTCGGGAAACCCGTGAAGAGCGCGCAGCCAGACTTGAGAAAAAAGCATTGGCAGCGGCCGAGGGTTCGACAGAATCTGCTGCCGCTGAAACAGCTGTGACACCGGCCTCAGGTCAAAACGCCCGTCAGGAACGTGGCGACCGTCAGCGCAGAGGTGCAGGACGCCGCGAAGGCAACGGTAACCGTGAGAATGGGGCCGGCAATGCGGAAGCCCAAATCACTGCAAATGGCGCAACTGAGGACGTATCAGCCACAGGCGAAAAACCCAATGGCGAAAGAGGACGGAATCAGCGCAACCGCCGCGAACGCAAGCCACGTGAAAACCAGGTCGACGCCACTCTCGTTCAAGGTCAGGAAGGCGTTGCCCAGACTGAGCCGCTGACGATCAATGTGGCGACTGAAGGATTGCCAGTCAGCAGCGAAACTGCTGCTTTGGTCAGCCCAAGCGCGGAAGAGGTAAAAGAAGCGGCAGACTCAGTGGCTCAGGCGCTGGGGTATGGCGCACCTGAGACTGACGACCGCGAACCAAGAAAGCGCAGACGTCGTCGTCGCGGCCGTGGGAACCGTGAAGCGGGTGCAGGCAACGAAGCAGAAAATCTGGATGGCAGCGACGAGGATACAGATCAGGATGGAGAAAACCAGACGACTGAATCAGCACAGCAGGCCACCGAGGTCACGCCAGCAGTTGTCAGTGAAGTTATAAATGTTGTTGAAACAGCGCCTGTTGCGGTGGTGCCTGTGGTTACAGAGGAAGTACCCGCTGCACCGCAAGTCCCGACGAGCGTTGCACCAACGGTTGCCGAATCAGAGACTTCAGTTGTAGCAACAACACCTGCAATCGAAGCCACACCGGTCGTTGAAACACCAGCGCTTGCTGTGGTGGAGACACCTGCGGTGAGCCCTGCGGCTGAAATTGCGCCAGCAACACCGGAAGCGTCAAAACCCGTTACAGCAATGGCAATCTCGAAGGAACAACTTGTTTCCAACCTGAACGCAGTGGGACTGACATGGGTAGAAACCGACCAAGGCAAATGGAGCGCTGTTCAGCGCTTGCTGGAACAAACGCCCCAAGCCATTCGGATTGCACGGGTCAGGAAAGAACTGCCACCTGTCTCGAGTGAACCGTTGATGCAAGTAGAAACACGGGCTGAGTTTCGTTCAGGTCAAGCAAGCCAGTAAATAGTGAAGCAAGGAAGAGTCTCTGGAAATGATTACGCCGGAATTAATCGCTTGGCTCAATGACCAACGAAACCTCGGTTGTTCCGATGAAAGTTTGGTTCAAGCATTAACAAAGGCGGGTTATGACCAGAGCTTTTCCCTGCAGTTTGTTCAGGGAAAAGCCGCTGAACAAGTTGAGGGCGCAACTGCCGCAGAAAACAACGGTAGTGGCAGCTTGCTTTCAAGCATCCCCGAAGGGTCGGAGGAGTTTTTCTCCAACACCAGCCATGACCAGCGCTTGCTGACAGAATTCAACACCCGCAATGTCAGAACCCTTTCTGACAGGTCCGTTAAAATCTTGATGCAGTTGTCCAGACCCCGAGTTGCTGTTTTCGAAGGTTTGGTTTCAGCAGAGGAATGCGATGAATTGATTGCTGCGGCCAAACCACGGCTTGACCCGTCAAAAACCGTTGACAGCGTCAGTGGTGACAGCGTGATGCACACAGCCAGAGTCAGCAGCGGTATGTTTTTCAGACGGGAAGAGTCTGAACTGATTCAGTCCATAGAAGCGCGGATTTCGCAATTGCTCAAGGTACCCGTGAACCATGGCGAAGGGCTGCAAATACTGAATTACAAGCCTGGGGGCAAATACGACCCCCACCACGACTACTTCACACCCTCAGAAACAGGCAGTCAGGTTCACCTCAGCCGAGGTGGGCAACGCATTGGCACCTTGATTATTTACCTGAACACCCCCATTGCCGGAGGTGGCACTGTATTTCCTGAAATAGGTCTGACGGTATCAGCCGTAAAAGGCAACGCACTGTTTTTCTCTTACCCGTTGGCGGCGCCTGAAAGCTTGAGCCTGCATGGCGGTAATCCTGTACTTGAGGGCGAAAAATGGATTGCGACAAAATGGATACGCAGCGGTATTTTTGTTTAAACGCTAACTTCACATTCCATCTGCAATAGCCGGAAACAGCATTTTCAGTCCGGAAACTATCATTTCAACGGCCAACGCAGACAACAAAAAGGCAGATATTTTTTCTGTCACCGTAATTGCGTCTGGACCCATCCATTTCCCCAACTTTAAAGCCAACCTGAAAATAAAGTAGCTGCCCAAGGCAACTGTTGCGGGTGCAATGGCAACTTTTGCTATTGCAATCGCATTTGCGGTTGATGAATTGGCGATCATGTAGGACATGGCTGCTGGCCCGACCAGCAGGGGGATACC
Organism: Burkholderiaceae bacterium; assembly: GCA_040379625.1. Classification (GTDB taxonomy): domain Bacteria; phylum Pseudomonadota; class Gammaproteobacteria; order Burkholderiales; family Burkholderiaceae_B; genus SXZD01. The sequence goes on along the minus strand of JBEIKS010000073.1, from coordinate 6,107 downwards.
CAGAGGTGAGAGGCCTGGACGAACGGGCTGTGTCTGCAAATCCCAAGCAACCGGTGAGGCGAGCATCAGTTGTACGCCCGCGACCAACGCTGAGATCCCCCCTGCAACCCGCATGGCCCCCATTGACACCCCCAAGGCCGATAAAACAAAGTTACCAACCAAGCCAACCGTTAGCAAGCTGACAAAAACGAAAAGACTGAGTGTGCGAACAAACTCCTTTTGTTGATCGTGGCCCAGCTTCGAAATACTCACCATCAACAAAGGCACCAATGCCACCGGGTCTGTAAGGGCGAACAAGGTAAGTATGGATTTTAAGACGTCTTCCATGGTGACACCAAGGACAGGAGAGCAAGCGCATTTTGTGCTCTAATCTTGCGGCAAGCACCCCCTGGGACAGGGGATGCTTTTTCAGGCTTTGACAATCACTTCTTTGGAGCCGCCTGGGCTGGACTGGCCGGAGCAGCGGTTGCCGCAGGCGCAGCAGGAGGTGCAGCGGCTGCCGGTGCGCCAGCAGGCGCTGGAGCTGCCGGAGGTGCTGCCGCAACAATTGGCGTGGGCTTAACAATAATGCCCTTTGCTTTTTGTTGGGCAATGTAGCGCGCAGCGACTTTGTCCATGGCTGCGGCCAACTGCTCAGCCGCCTTTTTGTCAGCTTCGGCTTTCTTAACCTTGGCTTCTTCAGCTTTTGCCTTGGCCTCTTCGCTTGGAGGAGGCAGTTTGGCAAACACTGAAACGCTGGTCAGCGCAAGGACAGAGCAAAAAACAAGTTTCTTTAATCCGAGTTTCATTTTTCTTCCCTTCAGGCCCTGGCAGGCTTGAAAGCCTGAGAACCCAATGTGTTGGCACCTTCGGGGGTGCGGACAGCAGGCACCCTGCCCTCAACGATGTCGTTGTACCAGTCTTCGTGGTGTACTTTTGCCCAGGTTTCATCAACAAAACCATAACGCATGCCTTCAAGCGCACCTTCCATTCCGATGGAGCCGATGTAAATGTGGCCCAAGGACATGGTGATGAAAATCAAGGTGGCAATGCCGTGAATAATGTTGGCTTGCTGCATGATGAAGCGGGATTGTTCGAAATTCGGGAAGTTCATTACCATGCCGGATGCCGTAACCACGATACCCAAAAAGGTCAAACCACCCCAAAACCAAAGCTTTTCGCCCATGTTGAAACGACCGCTTGGAACGTGTCCATCAGAGAACAGCCCCCCTCCTTTTAGCAACCACTTGATGTCTGAGGCATTCGGGAAGTTGTCTTTGACGTACATGATGAAAAACACAACAAGACTGGCACCGAACAAAGGTCCGATAAAGTTATGTACGTTCTTGCACAGTATGGCGAGCCAGGCGAACAAGGTATAGCCAAACACCGGTAGCAGCACGTACTTGCCAAAAATAAGTACCAAACCTGTGATGGCCAGCGTGACAAAGGAAATTGCAACGCTCCAGTGTGCCATGCGCTCAGCGGAGGTGAACCGCTCAATCAAGCGTCCGGTTCTGGGCTCGGGCAACAAAATTGGGCCCTTCACCCAAAAGGTGAGCATGATGAGGGAAGCGACTGCCGCCAAAACGATGCCACCGTAGAGGCTGATCTGCCCATTGCGTATCAACCGCCAGGCTTGGCCGTTTGATTGGATCAAGACACCGCGCTCACCACCGGGAATGGACGTGTAGTGTTCCTTGCCTGAATTGACCTCCCGCCAGGTGGGCGCGTTATTTCCCGGTTGTACGGCCTGCCGCTCGAACTGAGCTTTGGCCGAAGGGGTCAATGTAACCGAGGACGGCAGCAAGGGAGCGTCGGACTTGACGGCGGGCACCACTGCCGCAGGGGCGGCAGGCGCCTCCGTGGCTTTCACGGCTTCAGGACTTGCACCCTGAGCCATGGCGGCGCCCGTACATGTTCCAAGCAAAACGAGCGAGAACCCTAAACCCAAGGCTCCCCGCTGCATCCACTCAGAGGCTGATGAAATCCAGTTTTTCATGGATGACTCCTCAGTTCTTGGCTGCGGTGGCTTCTTTGCCTGGCGCCTTGTTGTACTCGTTTTGATTCAGACTGCGAGACCGCATGGCGGATTCCCACGAGGCCTTATCACCCTGTTTCCAATTGCCGAACTTGTGTTCCGTGGCTGCGCTGTCGTGGGGGCTGACATCAGGCTTGCCCGCATAAAAACCTTTTTTGGACTGCTCCATTTCAGGCTTCATGCAAGCTGTGGTGACAACACTGAGAGACAGCAACGCAACGGTGCTTGCAACGCGTGTCAATGATTTCATGACTTGCCCTCCTTCGGTGCTTCTGGCTTACCGTAAGCAGAGCTCCAGCCCCAAACTTCAGAACCCTTGCCGCGGTTAATAACACGGTTGCGGAAGATGTCTGCCACCACATCGCCATCACCGCCGAGCAATGCCTTGGTAGAACACATTTCTGCGCAGGCGGGCAACTTGCCTTCGGAAAGGCGGTTTCTGCCGTATTTCTCAAATTCTTCCTGAGATCCGTTGGCTTCCGGACCACCTGCACAGAATGTGCACTTGTCCATTTTTCCACGCAGGCCGAATGCGCCTGTCTGAGGAAACTGGGGAGCGCCAAACGGGCAGGCGTAGAAACAGTAGCCACAACCAATACAAAGGTCTTTGTCGTGCAACACGACACCTTCGTCTGTCTTGTAGAAGCAATCTACGGGGCAGACCGCCATGCAGGGTGCATCGGTACAGTGCATGCAAGCCACTGACATGGAGCGCTCGCCGGGTTGTCCGTCGTTGATGGTAACCACACGACGGCGGTTCACACCCCAAGGAACCTCATGCTCATTCTTGCATGCGGTTACGCAGCCATTGCACTCAATGCAGCGCTCGGCGTCACATAAAAACTTCATTCGTGCCATTTTTTAATCTCCTCTTGCGCTGTCATCAAACCAGTCTGCTGATTTGGCAGACTGTTGTTTTTGTTTCTTGCATCATGGTCACGCAGTCGTAACCGTAGGTTGTTGCTGTATTTACAGCCTCGCCACGGACAACAGGTGCCGCACCCTCTGGGTAGTAAGCCAACATATCCTGCCCTTGCCAGTGTCCTGAAAAGTGGAAAGGCATGAACACAGTGTCTGGTCCGACCCGTTCAGTGACCATGGCCTTGACCTTGATCTTCGCCCCTGTTGGCGACAGAACTTGAACCATTTCTCCGTTGCGGATGCCGCGGTCGTTGGCTGCCTTCGGATTGATTTCCACAAACATGTCTTGTTGCAATTCGGCCAGCCAAGGATTGGAACGGGTTTCCTCGCCGCCGCCTTCGTATTCCACCAAACGACCTGAGGTCATGATCAGCGGGAAGTCTTTGGAGATGTCCTTGTTCTTTTCTTGAACAGACTTGTACAGCGTGGGCAAGCGCCAGAATGCCTTTTTATCGTCGTGGGTCGGATATTTGGCAACCAGATCAGGCCGGGTTGAGTACAGGGGCTCGCGGTGTTTTGGAATGGGATCCGGGAAGTTCCAAACAATGGCACGTGCCTTGGCGTTTCCGAAAGGATGGCAACCGTGATTCTTCATCGCGACCCGGATAATGCCGCCAGAGGAGTCTGTTTTCCAGTTTTTACCTTCAGCTGCTTTTTTCTCATCGTCGGTCAATTCATCCCACCAGCCAAGCTTCTTGAGCAGAACGTGGTCGAACTCCGGGTAACCGGTTGTCAGGTCTGCACCCACAGAATGCGAGCCATCTTCAGCCAAGAGACTTACACCATCGCGCTCTACACCAAAGTTGGCGCGGAAATTTCCACCACCATCCATAACATGCTTGCTGGTGTCATACAGGTTTGGCGTGCCAGGGTGCTTCATTTCCGGCGTGCCATAACAAGGCCATGGCAAACCGAAATAATCGCCATCGCACGGACCGCCATTGGCTTTCAGTGTTTTGACATCGAAGGTGTGCATATTTTTCATGTGCAACTTCAAGCGCTCAGGACTTTGCCCGGTGTAGCCGATGGTCCAGGTGCCTTTGTTGATTTCTCGAAGCACTGATTCAATTTCAGGCTCCATCATGCCGCCCTTGCCTGCCACCATTTTGAGATTGGCGGTGAATTCTTTGGCAAAGCCCAGCTTTTCAGCAAACTGGTACATGATCATGTGATCGGTGCGGCTTTCAAACAGTGGCTCAATGACTTTTTCACGCCATTGAATTGAGCGGTTCGACGCTGTGGCCGTACCGGAGCACTCAAACTGGGTGGCCGCTGGCAACAAATAAACCGCCCTGTTGGGGTTCTGGTCTTCGGCTGCGCCTGGCATGGCAGCCATGGCGGCGGTGGCGGACGGATACGGGTCGATGACGCAAAGCAGATCGACTTTGTCCATGGCGCGTTTCATGTCCAGACCGCGGGTTTGCGAATTGGGCGCGTGCCCCCAGAAGAACACCGCTTTGAGGTTGTTTTCTTGGTCGATGAGCTCGTTCTTTTCAAGCACACCGTCTACCCAGCGGGACACTGTCATGCCGGATTTTTCCATCATGGCTTGAGAGGCGAACTGGCCCTTCATCCATTCATAATCAACACCCCAGACTTTGCACCAGTGTTTCCATGAACCGGCGACAATGCCGTAGTAACCAGGCAGTGAATCAGGGTTGGGACCCACATCCGTTGCGCCCTGCACGTTGTCGTGTCCACGGAAAATGTTGGTGCCGCCACCCGACTTTCCAACATTGCCAAGTGCCAGTTGAAGCAGACAGGATGCCCTTACAATTGCATTGCCAATGGTGTGCTGTGTCTGGCCCATACACCAGACGATGGTGCTGGGGCGATTTTTTGCAAGGGTCTCTGCAACTTGGTAGACCGCAGCTTCTGGCACGCCACAGGCTTCTTCAACCTTGTCGGGTGTCCAGTTGGTCATGATTTCTTCTTTGACCTTGTCCATGCCGTAGACACGGGTGCGGATGTATTCCTTGTCTTCCCAACCTTGTTTAAAGATGTGATACATCACACCGAAAACAAAAGGAATATCGGAGCCGGAGCGGATGCGAACGTACTGGTCTGCCTTGGCTGCCGTACGTGTAAACCGCGGATCTACGACTATCATTTTTGCGCCGGTTTCCTTGGCGTGCAGCATGTGCAACATGGAGACCGGGTGTGCCTCTGCAGCATTCGAACCGATGTACATCGCAGCTTTGCTGTTTTGCATATCGTTGTAGGAATTGGTCATTGCACCATAACCCCAAGTGTTCGCCACACCGGCCACGGTGGTGGAGTGGCAAATACGCGCTTGGTGGTCGCAGTTGTTGGTGCCATACATGGACACAAACTTGCGCAGCAAATAGGCCTGCTCGTTGTTGTGTTTTGAGGAACCCACCCAGAACACGGAGTCAGGGCCGCTGGTTTTTTTCAAATCCAGCAGCTTAGCGGAAATTTCATTGATGGCCTGATCCCAACTGATGCGCTGGTATTTTCCATTGACCAGTTTCATTGGGTATTTCAGACGGTATTCACCGTGACCATGTTCGCGTAGCGCAGCGCCCTTGGCGCAATGGGCACCCATGTTGATGGGGCTGTCAAACACAGGTTCTTGACGAACCCAAACGCCATTTTGAACGATGGCGTCGGTTGCGCATCCCACTGAACAGTGCGTGCAAACCGTGCGACGCACCTCAACGGGACTGCCCGCGACAGGCTTGTCCGCAGCCTGAGCTGGCGCGATCATGTTAAAAGGCAATTGAGCCGCAACGGTTCCTGCTCCAACACCAATACCGGAGCGCTTTAAGAACGCGCGGCGGTCCATGGTGGCACCGATTTTCTCGGTCAGTTTCTGCAAGACGCCGTGGGCGTGCGCCGATATTGATGGCGCAGTGTTTACGGCAGAATCAGATTTTTTTGTCAGCATCATGATGTCCGTGCCCTTTCTCAAACCCGAGCGGTTCTGTAATAGTTGGAGATGTGTTCAGTCAGGCGATAGCCTTCCTGACCAGGTTCGGGTGAGGACGGGGCTTTTGCCGCCTCTTGCGGTTCAACCTTGCTGACCACCAAAGCGGCGCCAACGGCTGCGGCCCCTGCTCCGGCACCAAGGATAAATTCTCGGCGACCCAAGGGTTTGGTATTTTTGTCTGACTTTTGATTTGCCATGATCATCTCCTCCTGCTGT
>JBEIKS010000072.1:0-9861 GCA_040379625.1 Burkholderiaceae bacterium | reverse complement strand
TGGGCTCAGTTGGCGACGATCTGTTTAACGAGTCTTCGAGTACAGGCCGTGTTTACATCAACGGCGGTGCGGGCAACGACAGCATTATTGGCGGTTCTGGCGATGACGTTATCGTCGGTGGCGCAGGTGCAGATCTGTTCAGTGTGAATCTGGACAACGATGGTAGCGACGTTGCCAACCTCGGCAGCGGGCTGGACACCGTTGAGGTCAGTTCCTCGGCACCGCAGGTTCGTGTTTCCTTCGACACCGCAGCTGTTGGCCAGGGCAACCTGAATTCTGTAACTGTTCAAGCTGAAGATGGCGGTGGCGATCTGATCGGCAGCATTCTGACCACAGACGACGAAGGCATCCGCTTAGTGGCTCAAGACGCAGGCCTGTTTGAAATCATCAACTCAAACGGAACCTCTTTGGGCGACGATTTCGGTGTGGTTGGACTGGGTAGTTTGGGCAGCGATGTGTTCGATGAGTCTGAAGCCGAATCGAGAGTTTATCTCTCGGGTGGTCAAGGTGGAGACATTCTGATTGGTGGCTCTGCTGACGACATCTTGTTGGGCGGCGCTGGCAACGACGTTCTTGTTGGTGATGCAGGCAACGACTTCATCGATGGTGGTGACGGCAATGACGACGTTGCACAATTCACCGAAGAGGGCCGTGAATTGTCAGCTGACGATGTATTCACTTTCGACGGCAAAGCCAACACACTCACATTCGCAGACAATTCTGGCAGCAGTCTTGAAGTTGATACGCTGACAGGCGTTGAGAAGTTGGACTTCGGTCAGTTCACTGGTAATAACCAAGTGTTCGTAACAGAAGCTCAACTGGCTGTTCTGAATGAAGCTGGCGTTGGTTTCGCGGACAACAACGACGTGACGCTGATTGTTGATGGCAGCACGCTGTCTGAAAGCAATCTGACACTGAGCGACTTGCAGCGTCTGGGCATTGACCATGTGCTGACCGACGGTCCGTTGGTGAACATTGAGTTGGGCAGTGGTCCAGAAGACGATTTCCTGTCTCGCATCACTGATGCAGGTGGTAATGTTGATAGTCGCTTGGGCATTGACTTCTTGGTGAATTCCGAGAATCCGGTGAAAGACACTGCAGTCGTGAACCTGGGGCTTACAGGAACTCAGCTCAATGACTTGTTCAGCGAAATTCAACCCGGCGTATTCGGAGCTGATGCCCTAACCACCACAGCAGGCAAAGACCAATTCGCTTTGATCGATGGTGGCAACGCCACTATCACTGAAGAAGTGGCCGCCGCCCTGTATGGCAGCGACGCAACGCAATCCAAGTTGTCCATCTCTGACCACTTTGCAACTGCTGATGGCGTAGGCACTCAGACATCGCTGACATTGGATGCAAACGGCAGCACGATTTCTGACAATGACCTGTCTTTGGTGGATTTGGCAAGGCTGGGCGTTGATGAAATCAGCTTGGACAATGGCGTGACTGACACCGGCTTCTTTGTGAACATCGGAATCGGTGAGGCCATTGAACAATTCGCAACAGCGTATCTGGCTGGCAATGCGGAAGACTTCTCTGGTGCGTTGTCAGATGCAGTGTCCAAGTCAGTGCCTCTGGCAGAAAGCATCAACAACATCGAGTTCACTGGTGGCGACTTCCTCAACGAGTTCATCTTCGCGGATTCACTCTCCGAGGGGGCAGCTGCAGCGATCAAGGGTCTGTCGGCAACGTCTGATCCAGCGGTTGCAGCATTCAATGACTTTGAAGCAGCTTTCCGCAATTCACTGTCTACAAATCTGACCGTTGATGGGTTTGGCACCCCTGAATTTGCAAGCGTGTTGGTGGCAGATGCAACAGCAGACGGTACCGTGTTGGCAGACTCCGAGCTTTCAGCGGCTGATCTGGACAACCTTGGTTTCGATCTCTTGTTGTTGGCTGAGAATGATCAGAACGGTGATGTTTCAGGTTATGCAGATCTTGATGCGCTGCTGGCTGATCTTGGCGCACAGCGGGATCTTGAAGGTTTACTCAACCTGGAGAATGCGTTCAACCTGGATACGCTGACCGACAATGCCAGCGATGGCACAGATCTGAACCAAGACAGCATTGCCTTGGTGAACATTGATCCGGAGTTGTTCGAACCAGGTTCGTTTGAACTGGCCGATCTGCAAGCCTTGGCTGATTTGGGTCTGGATGCAATCGCGATTGGTAACTCTTTCGACGACTTCATCGCCGACGGAGAGATGAGCATCAATGATCTGATCAACAACCATCCTGGCAGCGCCGGCTGATTGTCTTTTTAGTAAATTTGTAATTAAAAGGGCACCCGAAAGGGTGCCTTTTTTTTGGGTTGTCCCCCTAAGACGGGGTGTATAAAAACTTGGAAAGCCTTCGTTGTGTGCGAAATTACACACTTAGGTTCACCCGTCTACGGTAATCATGGTTAAATATCAATTGTTGCTTTTATTGAAAAGTCAGGCCGAGACACAATGTCGCTTTTTACCCCACCCATAGATACCAAGGCAGATCAGGCCGAGCTGTCGCCCTTGCGCAAGGCGCTCCAGGAATGCAAAACAGCATTTTCCCTGATGGCTTTCATCACCTTCATCACCAATGTTCTAGGGGTTGTGCCTACGCTCTACACCATGAACATGTACGACAGGGTGCTGGCCAGTAAAAGCGGGGTCACCATGGTTTCGTTGATGGTGATGGTCATTGGCATCTATTTGTTCTGGTCTGGGTTGGAATGGATACGCAACCGCATCTTGATCCGCATTTCGCTACGCATTGACTGGGATTTGGCTGCCAAGGCCTTTGATGCGTCGTTCAGACGCAATGCCGGTCGCCGCAAAGTTAATATTCAGCAGGTGATGGGCGATTTGCTCACACTGCGCCAGTTTTTAACCGGGCGCTCCATTGTTGCAGTGGTCGATGCACCGTTTTCTGTTATTTACATTATTGTGGGTGGTCTGATTCACCCTTTGCTGGCCGCTTTCAGTTTCGCATCCACCTTTTTGGTGGCCGCTATTGCCATGGTCAACCGCAAAGTGGCCACGCCTGCCTTGCGGTCTGCCAACGAGGCATCAGGTGAGGCGAACCGTCTCGCGGCTCAGAGTCTGCGCTATTCTGAAACAGCAACTGCAATGGGCATGCTGCCCGCCATACGCAACCGTTGGCATGAGAAGCACCGCTGGTTCCTGCAGCACCAAGTAAACAGCAGCGAAGCATCGGGCTTGATGGGTTGGATAGGCAGCGTGGTTTCCAAAATGCTGCCCTCCCTGCAAATGGGGCTGGGTATTTTCCTGGCAATTCAGGGCTTGATCACCGGCGGTATGGTCATGGCAGCGTCCTTTCTGGTCAGCAAGTCGGTGGGCCCCATTAAAACCCTCATCAGCAACTGGAAAGATGTGGTGAACGCCCGTCTTGCCTTTGAACGTCTGGATCAACTTTTGCTGGAAGATGAAAAGCGGGAACAACGCATGAGTCTGCCTGCGCCCACTGGTCGTCTGGCGCTTGCAGAAGTGCAGGCTTGCCCCCCCGAGTCCAAGAAAGTGGTGCTCAACCACATTGATTTTTCTTTGGAGCCCGGCGAGGCGCTGGCCGTCATTGGTCCGAATGCCGCGGGTAAGTCTTCAATGCTCAAAGTGCTGCTCGGCTTGTGGAAGCCTTCAAGCGGTTCCGTTCGTCTGGATGGCGTGGAAATGTCCGACTGGAACCACGATGAATTGGGGCCTCACTTGGGGTATGTGCCGCAGGAGGCAGACCTGTTTGAGGCAACCATCGCTGAAAACATCGCCAGGCTCAGCGAGGTGGATTCAGAAAAAGTGGTGGCTGCCGCCAAAGCGGCTGGTGTTCACGAAGTGATTCTCGGGTTTCCTGAAGGTTACGACACATTGCTGGGTGACAGTGGCTTTGCCTTGTCTGGTGGTCAGGCACAGCGGGTGTGTATTGCGCGTGCGCTGTATGGCGATCCTAAACTCGTCGTGCTGGACGAACCGAACGCAAAGCTGGACGAATCTGCGGAAACAGAGTTGATGATGACGCTGCGCGATCTAAAAACCAAAGGCGTCACCGTGGTGTTCACCACGCACCGGCCCCGTTTGTTGGCGGTTGCAGATTATTTGTTGGTGTTGAAAGCAGGCGAGCAAGTGGGCTTTGGCCCTATCAAGGAAATGTTGGCAAAGTTGAACACACAAAAGAAAGACCCGGTCGCCGCTGAAAACAAGCCTAAATTGCAAGCGGTCAGCGAGACAAAACCCGCGCTTGGAACGCAGGAACAGGGAGCGTCAAAATGACCGAAGCTTCCACACAAAAAGCCTCATGGTGGGCCCGCGCTGATGCCTGGATGACAGAATGGGTGGGGTCCTGGAACCCTTACGACCCAGAGCGACTTGAAAAGTCAGATCTCAAGCCTGTGGTGATGGAAGAGTCCTCCATCAGGAAAAGTACGTTCAGAACAGTTTTCGTTGCACTCAGCCTCTTTATGGTCTGGGCCTCTTTAGCGCCGCTGGACAACGGTGTGCACATGACAGGCAACGTGGTGATTCAAGGGCACCGCAAGGCAGTCCAGCATCCCCATGGCGGCGTGGTCAGCGAATTGATGGTCAAGGAAGGGCAGCGGGTAAAAGAAGGGCAAATACTGATTCGTGTGAACCCCTTGGGAGCTGAAGCCAGCCTGAACCAAACCGAGCTGGACTATTTCAACCTCATGGCCGAAGAGTCTCGTTTGCTGGCAGAGCGGCTGAATTACGACAGTATTCGGTGGATTCCCGAATTCTCGGAGGTTGCACCAAACGATGTCCGCAGCGCTCAGGTGAAACAACTGCAAACCCAACTGTTCAGTTCCCGCAGACAAGAGTTCCAAACACAACAAAGTATTCTCAACGAGCAAATTGCATCGAACCAGAAACAGTTGAGAGAGCTCGGTGAGGTTCTGGTGATCAAGAAGGAGCAACTGGCTTCCTTGGCCGAAGAGGCGAAAAGCAACCGTGAATTGGCCAAAGAGGGTTATGTTTCCGTGGCAAAGGCCAATGAAGTCGAGCGCCACCGATCTGACCTGCTGGCAGCCATTTCCAACCTGAATTCCGAAATCACACGCAGCCAAACCGCCATTTCAGCGGCCAAACTGCAACTCATACAGCAACGCTCTGCATTTTTAAAAGATGTGGACACGCGCTTGGCAGAAGCACAAAAAAACAGGAAAGCCACGCGTCTCAAAGTGGATTCTCAAACGTTTGACCGCGACTTGGCGGAGGTCAAGGCCCCCATTGCCGGCACCGTAGTGGGTTTGAAAGTATTTACCGAAGGTGGCGTTATTAAAGGGGGCGACCTTTTAATGGAAGTGGTGCCAGAAGACGGCAACCTGATTATTGAAGCCCATGTGCCGTTGCAGTACATTGATAAAGTCAGGGTAGGTTTGACAGCCTTTACCCGTTTCACCGCTTTCAACGTCAACACCACACCGGTGGTCGATGGCGTGGTTGAATTGGTGGCGCCTGATAAAACGCTTGGGCCTGACGGCAAGGAAGAGGTTTATCTGGCCCACATCAAGACCACAGAGGGCGCGTTGCAGCGCATGGAGGGGCTTCAGGTGCAGCCCGGCATGCCAGTGGAAATTGTGGTGAAAACAGGCGAACGTACATTCTTGAGCTATTTGTTGAAACCCCTCAGCGACCGGGTTGCACGTTCGTTCAAGGACCCGTTCTGATGTTTGTCGCACTTCGCAGCTTCAAGCGGATCGCCACACTTTTCAGTGTGGCAGGTCTCGGGCTTATCTTGGCCACAGGTGCAACAGCGCAGACGCAGCGCCAGGTCTATGAACTTTCAAAAGCAGACAAAGACCGCATCTCAGCCGTCAATGGCATTTTGTTGCAAGCCTTTGAGCAAGCCAAAATTTACGACCCGCAATACCAGGCGGCTCAGGCGGATTTTCAGTCGGCGCGCATCCAGGCCACGGGCAATCTGTTTGCGCTGGCGCCGAGCGTGCGGTATTCGGAAAGTGTGTTGGAGTTTGAGTCGCGCAGTCGTAAAACACTGACCATTACCCAACCCCTTTTTAGCATTGAAAAAATAGGTACCTTCCGCGAAGCCGATTCACGCGCCGCACAGGCGATGGCAAATTTAAAGATCAAAGAATATGACTTGGCCACGCGCTTGGTGAAAGCCACAGCCGACTATGTGAAAGCCAATGAAATTCTAAGAACCAACCAAGCCCGCATTGAAACCCTGCAAACTGAAGCGGGTCGGGCAAAAAAGGAGTTCGAACTGGGGCAGGGCACCATCACTGATATGCGCGATACTCAGGTGCGTCTGGACCAAGCCCGCGCAACGCAGTTGTCCTTGGTGGCAAAATTGCAAACAGCCGCCAGAACCATACAGTCCATCACAGGTTCTTTGCCCAAAGAAAATCAATGGGTGCTCACCAGAAAGCCTAAAACCCTCAAGTTGGGCGGGCTTGAAGAGGCCTTGACCCAAGCCTATGCCGGCAATTACCAGTTAATGAATGCCTACAGTGGTTTGCGCTTGGCCGAGCTTGAGCAGTTCAAGGCCAGGGGTGCGTTTGCGCCCGAGGTTAATTACCAGATCAGCAAATCGCAGCGGGGCGAAACAAGCACCGACTCAACCGGTATCACCATCAGTTTTCCCTTGCAGGCAGGTGGGTTTTTCAAAGTGCTCAGCAGTTCCAGCGGCGTGGAAAAAGCCAAGGCCACCGTGCGTCAGGTAGAGCAGCAGGTGGAAGTCGACGTGGAAAGATTCCGTACCCTCACCGAAGCTGGCTTGAATGAAAGCAATATGCGTCTGCAGGCCATTTCATCGGCTGAACTCAGTGTGTTGGCCAATGAAAAAAGCTTCGCTGGCGGCGTACGCACCCGCATTGATGTGCTCAACAGCATACAAACCCAATATCAGGTGATTGAAGACTATGTAAACAGCCTGATGATCTTGTCTGACAACGTGCTGGGGTTGGGTACGCAAACCGCCTTGCCTGTGGATGAAATCATGGCGGGCTTGAACAATCTCTTGTTTGAATAAAAAGAGCTTCCCGGTGCTCAAAAAACACGGCGATTCCGTTTCTTTCAAGGCTTTGTTCGAGGCCGCAGGCAACACGCGCAAACAAGGTTTGTGGGCGCAGGCCGCCCGGCAATATGAGCAGCTGTTAAGCATCGCAGCGCGCCTTGAAACGCCATTGCCAAGCCAGCACAGGGCACTGGTGCACTACAATTATGCGGTGTGTTTGTTTGCATTGAATCAATTTCCAACAGCCCATGAAAACGCCAGCCTGGCGTGGGGTCTGTCGCCCTCGTTGTGGCAAAGCGGGTTGATTGCGGCCCATTCCTTAAAGGCCATGGCCAACACCGCGGGTTACATTGAAACCCTGCAACAACTGTATTTGCAGGTGCCCGAGGAGCCCAAGGTGGCCGTGGCGTATTCCAGTTTGGTCATGAACCATTTGGGCGATGCCCACCGCGCCCGTCAAATTGCCTCCGGATTTCTCAACGACCCCACTGAAGCCGCGCAGGCCAACACAGTCTCGCTGATGTCCCGCCTTTATGACAGGGATGAAAACGACACCCCTGAAAAAATCAGTTCGGACATTCAGCGCTATGCACAGGTGCGCCTGCAACTCAGTGCAGCAGAAGTGGCTGCCGTTGCGCCGTTTGACCTGCAGGTGCCTGCCAAGGTGGGCCACCGCGTGGGTATTGTTTCCAACCTGCTGAATGCTTCACCGGTTCATTCTTTTGGTTTTGATGCGTTAAACACCCTGAAAGCGCAAGGCAAGGAATTGGTGTTTGTACAACGTGGGCGCCAGAGCGATTGGGCCACAGATCAGTTCAAGCGAATTGCCACGGTTTGGGTGGACGCCGTGGGCTGGGAGCCCGCCAAGCTTCATGTGTTGCTAAAGCGTTTGGAACTCGATGAGCTGTTTGAGATGGGCGGCTGGATGGACAGCGACTGCATGAAGGCGGTTTCCATCAAACCTGCAAAAAAACTTTACAAATGGGTGGGTGGGCAAAGTTGCACCACAGGCTTAACATCCTTCGATGGGTTTGTGTCTGATGAACATCAGTCGCCGCCTGAAACTGCGGGTTTGTATTCCGAGCCCCTGCTGTTGATGCCGGGCAGTTATGTCAAATACACCCCGCCGCCGTATTTAAAAGCCTTTCAAGGCAAGGCCAACCAAAGCAATGAAAGTTTGGGCGGGTGGGGCGTTATTGCCAACCCGGTAAAACTTTCCAGAGCGTTTTTGCAGTGGTTGTGCGCGTTGGGTTTGCAGGCGCAGCCTGAAGTTCTGCCGTTTAATGCAACCCAAACCAGCACCGTCAGCCGTTTGGTATTGGTGGACAAACGCTATGCCAATGCAGAGGTGCGTTCGCGGGTTGAGATGGTGCTGCGCCCCGTGTGGAGCGAGCGATTGAGTTTTGTTGTGCCTGAAAACCACCCGGCCTTTATTGGCGAATTGGTGAAGTTGGAAGGCTTGATTGACACCTTCCCGTACAGTTGCGGCCTGACGATGACAGAAGCCTTGTACGTTGGTTCGAAGGTGGTGTTTCCAGACGTGGAAAGAAAATTGTTTTGCGAGCGGCACGGTATTGCACACGTGCTCAATGCCCAAGAAAGAAAAGAGAACCTTAAGCAATGAGCGAAGAAAAAGAAAAAGGCGCCCCGGCAAGCAGAAAGCCCGCCGCCGCAAAGAAGAAAGCCACAAAAAAAACTGCAGTGGCTGCAAATGCTGATTCGCTTACGCCAACTGCAGACAACAACACGGCAGTAGCGGTTAAGATTTTTCAATGGGCAACGCCGGCAACACCGAAGCCGCAGCGCGATGCAAGCTTGACGCCCCTGCTGCTGAAAGAGCAAAACGACCCTTTGTTATGGTTCAAGGCCTGCGCGTTTTTATCTAAGTCGGAACAGTTGGAGGGAGTGGGTCACTGGGGCTTGCTGGCACCGGGTTTCACTCAACAAATGGCGGTATCGGGCGCGGACCTGATGCAACAGATTCAGGAAAATCCGGGGTTTGATGTTTACATTGCCAACCCTCACCTTGAAGTGGAAGCGCTGTATCAAAACCTGTGGGTACAAGGCGAAATTTCACACCCGGGTTTGTTGGGTGTTACCTCGAAAACCTTCAAGGCCTTGGGGCTGGATATTTCTACGGTGGGTTTGACCATGCCCTGCCAATTCACCGTAACCTCAAATGCAGTGGTTGGTAATCAACGGTTCTGGAAAGCTTACATCAGTTTTTTGAACACGCTTTTGACCCGCTGCACAGAATTGCCGGCAGAGCATCAAAAGTTGCTGTTTCAACAGGGTTCGGATCCGAAAGGCTTGCACCAGGGGCGTCCATTCATCAGTTTTATTGTCGAACGCTTGTTGTCTGATTTTTTATGGGTGAACCAGAAAAAGCTCAAGGTCTTCAAACTCAGCAGCCCGCCTCTGGAAAAAAAGCTCAGCGAATATGTGACTGATCTGCGGGTACTGAAACAAGCCGCGCTTGATCAAAAATCGCAAGCCTTGTTGCGCGCTTGGGCCAGCGACCGAATCTTGTTCTTAACACAGGTGAAGGGCAAGGATTGGGTGCTTAAAAATGCCAAGGCCTTGGGTGTTGTCCTTAAATAAGAAAAATGGGTTGCAATGAAATGGTGACACGTAAAAACAAAGTAAATGAGGTGACCTTGGGTTTTGAAATGGAAAAGGGTGATGCCTCCCCTGTAAAAAAACCAACGGTAAAGCGAACACGCAAAAAGCCGGCGCAGGCCGTGTGGACAACAGAGGCGCTGCTAAAAATAGGCAGAGGTCGCTATTTGCTGTTTTCTCAGTTGCAGAATGCACAGTCCGCACCCCTGGCTGTGGCCGCAACTTCTGCCAAAGTACCAGGAACGCTGCAGGTACAGTGCG
>JBEIKS010000071.1:0-9880 GCA_040379625.1 Burkholderiaceae bacterium | reverse complement strand
TTTATAAATCGCTCTCGACCAAGCCTGCGGGAGATCATACGGCTTTATGGTAGACAAGGCACCATTGCCTCCCAGCGTTTTAAGGGCTGCTCCCGTGAGATTGGCAATTTTTAGAGGGGCCCCGGCGAAATGAATCACATACCGCGAGGTCAGTGCTGTCTCTGCGATAAAAAAATTTCCGTCAATTAACTCTTCATCGTGTAGTACTGTTTCAGCGAATGCGGCTTCCAGACTCAAAGCGGTGTAGCAGGTTTTAAACCGTTCTTCAGGTATCTCGCTGGGGCTATCAAATCGGTTGGACAGCGAGCACCCGAAGTAGGGTTCCCCGCTGCCATACCTACTGATTCGAAATAAGATTGCAGCATCAACAGTTACACAAGGAAGTCCCTTGGGTGCGAAATTCTTTGGAGGCAAATCAAGCATATGGTGTCAAAAAATTTTATTATCGAGAAGAAAAGCCTGCAGCAGCGTTCAACACGTCAAGTACTAGACCTGCCTTCAGTGCCTCTAGTGGAGTCTTTCCGGATAAGGACCCTTTAGGCCGAGTAAAAAACTGCCATTTCTCAGAACCACTTAAATTCCCCAAGGTTTTGGATACCTTTTCCAGGGTTTTTCGGTCCAACGTGGGGTCTGCGAAGAACACGGGATAGTAGTAATGACTGCCTTGCTCTAAATAAAACAACCGATTAGACGCAACAGCCTTATAGATGGCTTGGCGGGACACGTTCAAAGCCTGGCAGATCTCTGCGCTAGTGACAACCTCACCTTGTTCTACAAGCGATTGCTTAAAGTTTTGCGCCTGCTCTCGGGCGGCCTTAAGTACAGGATTTTCACTCGGGGTTCTGACTGTAGACGCTGCCTTCTCTAACTTGCGTATTGCAGCCATCAACATCTTAATTTCCAGTGTTCCGGAGGTTCCTGCCTTTACGTAGCCCATGAGCTTAACGAGTCTTTGACTATCAAGCTCACTAACCAGGGTAATGGCATCCCAAATTATGCTTGCTTCTTTGGGCAGGTCTGCGGTGTTCTCAGCGCGCTTGGCGGATGCGGGGGAAACTCGTTTTTGCTTGGGACTGGTTCGAGAAATGGTTGAACTTGTCATATGGTGGCCCTCCGATACTTAATCGCTAGGATAACCATCGTCCTTTTTTTTGTCAACCATGTAAACCAAAACAACCACGTAACCCAAGAGTTGGCTCCTCAACGTGCACCTGCTGGAAAATAAATGGCCTACTTTATCCGCCGCTCCGGCAACCTTAAAAGCTGATGGCTTGCAAATAAACCTCACTGTTTTTTACGCAATTGAGTCACGACATACTGGTCGTTTTCTTCAACCGCACTAAACACAATCGCATCGCCTTCCTTGATGTCGTCGAGCACAACGCCAGCCTTGGCTTTGAAACTCATGGTCATGCCTGACATGTTCAGGTTTGCAATCGGCCCATGCTTGATGGTCAGCTTTCTGTTGTTCACATCCAGCTTGCGCACCACGCCTTCAGCCATTACGGCGGTTGCACTTTCCGGCGGTTCCGCAGCCCATGCCAAGTGAACCAGCCCTATGCCCAGTACCAGTGTGCAAAGCAGGCTGAGCACGAATTTTTTAATCATCCATCCCAAATTCATCAAAAAGTTGTTCATTTCAATTTTTCCGTTGAGTGTTGCGTATCAGACTTTGTTTCAGTGATCGTGCTTCAAGGGTTTGCGCACTTGCACTTCAATGTCTGTGGGGGTGTTTATCCTTCTGTCGCCTGGCTGTTTCGGTGCCTGTGCTGGAGCGCTTGCCGGCATGGCCACTTCCGAAGCCACTGTACCGGCGGGGTGGCTGAACCAGCCCGGATCTTTGTAATTGCCTTTTTTCAGGTTTTTTCTCACCTTGATGACGCTGAACATGCCGCCCATGCCCAAACCGCCGAACGGGCCTTCGCCTGTCATCATGGGCACGGTATTGACTGGCAGTTCCATGTCCATTTCCGCCATTTCATGCATGCCCTTGCTGCCCATCTGCATGTAGCCGGGCACCAGTTCAGAGATTTTTTTGGCCACGTCTTTCTGTTCTACACCAATCATGGTGGGCACGTTGTGTCCCATCGCATTCATGGTGTGGTGGCTCTTGTGGCAGTGAAATGCCCAATCGCCTTCTTCGTCGGCGATAAACTCCATTTGTCGCATTTGCCCCACGGCCACATCCACAGTGACTTCCGGCCAGCGTGCCGCTTTGGGTGTCGGGCCGCCATCGGTGCCGGTTACAAAAAATTCGTGGCCGTGTATGTGTATGGGGTGATTGGTCATGGTGAGGTTACCCACCCGCAGGCGCACCCGGTCTTTCAAGCCCACCACCAAGGGGTCGATGCCCGGGAACACCCGGCTGTTCCAGGCCCAGATGTTGAAATCCAGCATGGTCATTATTTTCGGGGTGTAGCTGCCCGGGTCAATGTCGTAGGCGTTGAGTAAAAAACAGAAGTCTCTGTCTGCCTCGCTGATGTCGGGGTGTCTGGTTTTCGGGTGGGTGACCCAGAAGCCCATCATGCCCATGGCCATTTGCGTCATTTCGTCTGCATGGGGGTGGTACATGAAGGTACCGGGGCGCCGCGCCTGAAACTCATAAACAAAGGTTTTGCCGGGAGCAATGGCGGCTTGTGTCAGGCCTGAAACCCCGTCCATGCCGTTGGGCAGGCGTTGCCCGTGCCAGTGCACGCTGGTGTGTTCCGGCAGTTTGTTGGTGACGAAGATTCGCACCCGGTCGCCTTCAACCACTTCAATGGTGGGGCCGGGCGACTGCCCGTTGTAACCCCACAAGTGGGCTTTGAAGCCGGGTGCCATTTCCCGGATCACCGGTTCGGCCACCAAATGAAACTCCTTCACGCCCTGGTTCATTCGCCAGGGCAGGGTCCAGCCGTTTAAAGTGACCACTGGGTTGTAGGGTCGGCCGTTTTCAGGCTGCAAAGGGGGCATGGTGGCTGGGCTGTTTTGCAGCGCTGGCTCCGGAATGGCCGCCATGGCCGCCTTGCCAAGTGCGGTGGCGCTCACGGCTGCCGTGATTGCGCCGGAGGCTGCGAGAAACTGTCTTCTTGATTTCATGGGGGTCTCAGTGCCCGGCAGGGCTGGTGTGGGGCTGGGTGCTACTGGCTGCGCCTGTGGGGGACGGAAATGCCAGCAGCGGCTTGCCAGTCAGTGCCAATTGCAGGTCGGTTTCGGCAATCCAGAAATCCCGCAGCAATTCAATGTAGGCGGTGACGCTGTTAATTTGCAAACGGGTCTCAGCCAGCAGATCAAACACGCCAATCAGCATGCCGTTGTAGCGCAGCAGGTTTTCTTGGGCCACCCGTTGGCGCAGGGGCACAATTTCATCGCGCTGGTACTTCGCCAGTTCGTAAGCCGCCTGATAATTGTTCAAGGCTTCTGTGAGCTCAGAATTCGCATTCAATGAAACTTCCTTCACACGGCTCAGGGCTTGCCTGTAAATGGCCTCGGCACGGGCCAGACGTGCTTCGCCGCTGTCAAAGATCGGTAGTTCAACACTGAGTTCATAGCCTTTTTTGTTGTTGCCGTCGCTGGAAGAATCGTACACTCCCCCCAATTCCGCAATGGTGATAAAACGCGTTGCTTTTGTCAGACCCAGAATATCCGCTGTTCTGCGGGCCGCAATTTGCGCGCCTTCCACATCAAGCCGTCTGGTCAAGCCCACCGCTTTTACTTCGTTTGGACTTTGCAGGCTGGTGGGCAGTTCCGGCAGCGTGGCCGGCAGTGTCAGGCGGGTTTCTTGCGCGGGCAAACCCAGCAAGCGCAGCAGTTGCTGTTGTTTGGCCTTGAACTGATTGCTGGCGCGGTTGGCGGACTGCACCGCATCTGCGTAAAAGCTTTGCTCGCGCGCTCTTTGCAAGGCGCCAAAGTTGCCGGCGTTTTCCATGCGTTTTGCCAACTCGCTGCTGGCCTGTGCTGCTTTCAGCACTTGTTGCGCATATTCCAATGCTTGCGCTGCAGCAACCGTCTCATAAAAGCTGCGCCGGGTTCTGGCGGACAAAACCAGCACATCATTGGCCACGGCAAGCCGTGTTTGCGCAAGTCTTTGCGACTCAATGTTGCGGTACGGCCGGAACAAGGCAAGACGCACCAGATTCAAGTGCAGGCTGCGTTCAATTTCGCGTTCTTGCCCCGAAGAAAACTTGCCAAAACTGAAACCCGGGTTGGGCAGGCGCCCGGCTTGTTCCATGTCTGCCTTGCCTATGCCCAATTCCGCAAAACGGCCCTGCAGGCCGGCGTTGTTCAGCAATGCCACATCGACTGCGCGTTCTGCCGTCAATGCCCCTTTAAGCTTTTCATGGGTTTGTTCCTCCACCCAGCGCGCCTGTTCTTCCGTGGTGACCCACACCAAGGGCTGTTCTTGTTGCGGGCTGGTAATTTTTGCAACCGTCGGCAGTTCGGAATTCAGATCAATGCTGGAGCAGGCGGCCACACTGAGCAGGCTGAACAAGGCTCCAGCCATTAAAGAAGATTTCGCCTGCAGGCGTTTCTTTTGAGTGGTTTGTCGCAACAACATGCGCACGGCAAAGTGTCGCCGGGAAAAATTAAAAAATTTTAATAGGTGCATGTCGGGCTTTGGTGCAGGGTCTATCAAGTATCGGCAGAACTGTCACTACAGCATATCACCGGGATCGCGACTCCGTTGTGTTTTCAGTGCCTCATGTCAATCGTTCTTTTTTATCACCCTTTTGGAACTTTCTGCACGTTCATTTGGGGGGGGTATTCGCGCTCTCTGCCCTCTAAAATTTTCGGTACGACCTCAATAGTTCCAACCTTATTCCCCTATTTTTGCAGGAGCATCACATGACATCGCCCACCCTCATGAGCACGCAGTTTTCTTCTAAAACACTCAACGCGGGTGGGTGGGTTGCAAAGGGCGCCGTGGTGACAGCCAAAGTGACTTTTTCAGAAGCGGTGTTTGTTACGGGCAAGCCTTTTTTGAACTTGATGGTGGGTTCCACAGCGGTGCAGGCCAAGTACGTGTCGGGCTCCTCCACAAGTCGGGCCAACTCCAGCGTGCTGACCTTCGAGTTTGTGGTGGGTACCAACATGGGGGATACCGATGGCATCAGCCTGGCCAGCACGGCCCTGGCGCTGCCCACGGGCACCGCCATTAAAAACAGCCTGGCTGAAATGGCTGAAGTCTCCGTGCTCAGCCCCCAGCCATTTGCCGGTTTAAAGGTGGACAGCGCGCTGGCGGTGTTGGGTATCAATGGCGATGATGCAACCCAGTTCGGCTCCACCATCAAGAAGGGCGCCACCCAAAGCCTGGATTTTTCCGTGTCAGAGGGCGGCACCGCTTATTTGCTTTCCAGCAAGATGCCGTTTGCCAGCCTGGCCACAGCCACTGCTGCACAAAAGAAGTCCCTCAGCGTCGCTGGTGCACAAAGCTCCAATGTGTTGTCGCTCCAAGGTCTGGCCCCAGGCATTTACAAACTGTACTTCGTTGATGCCGCCGGCAACCTCACCACCTTCGGCAAGACCGTGACCGTGGACAATGTCGCCCCCAAACTGGTGGGTACCCCTATTGTTTCAGGTGCCACAGGGCTGGAAATGTCCACCTTGGGCGCAGCAGATACGGTGACTTTTTCTGCAAGCTTCAGCGAAGAAGTGGTGGTGTCAGGTGTGCCCAAATTGGCTTTCAAGGTCGGTACACAAACCCTGTATGCCGACTACAGTCACACCACCACGGTCAGCGGCAAGAGCACGGTTTTTTTTACCCGCGTTGTGGACTATGCCCTGCGCGATGCCAACGGTATTTCCATGGGTGCCAATGCCATCACATTGAATTCCGGCAGCATCAAGGACTACGCCGGCAACAACGCCGTGCTCACCCACGCACTGGTTAAAGACAATGCCGGCTACAAGGTCGACAGCGTGGTCAATGAACTGGTGAGCATC
The DNA here is from genome assembly GCA_040379625.1 of Burkholderiaceae bacterium. Taxonomy (GTDB): domain Bacteria; phylum Pseudomonadota; class Gammaproteobacteria; order Burkholderiales; family Burkholderiaceae_B; genus SXZD01. Next base: position 3,958 of record JBEIKS010000071.1, on the reverse strand, counting down.
GGCATTGAGGGCTGGACGCCAGGCACAGCCGTGCTCAAGGACGCCGGCCAAACCATTACATTCAAAGCGGTGTTTGGCGAGCAGGTCACTGTACTGGGCGCGCCCAAGCTCAACGTGACTGTGGGCGACACCGTGCTGCAGGCCAGTGCCTTGGCGCTGAGCACGCCCGGCACAGACGTAAAGTTTGTGCTGACCCTGCCGCTCAACGTCAGCGACAGCGACGGCATATCCTTGGCTGCCAACCCCATAGCCATGACAGACACCGACAAGATATTCAGCCCGGTTTCAAGCAAGAATTCCGTGGTGAGCTTTGCAGGCGCCCAGTTTGCCAACTACAAGGTGGATGCAATGGCGGCAGGCATCACCGAGGTTTCATTTACCAATAACCGCACCGACTCCGCCACCGTACTCAAGTTGGGCGATGTGGTTACAGCCAGCATGAAGTTCAGCGAAGCAGTGGTGGTTTCCAACAAGGCCGCCCTGATGCTCAAACTGGGCGACCAGGACGTCAAAGCCACCTATCTGAGCGGCAGCAGCAGCGACACCATCAAGTTTGTCTACACCTTGGTCGAAGGCCTGCAGGCAGACTCAGGAATCAAGTTGTCCGCCACTCCTCTGGTGGGTATGACACAAGCCAATGCCGTGAAGGACATGGCCGGCTTTAACGCCAACCTGGGCTTCAACTTTGCAGCTGTGCCGGCGTATCTGGCGGCAGATTCAAAGTCTGCCGTGGTCAGCAGCATCAACGTAAGCAGCAGTTCAGCGCTCAATGGCACCGTGGGTACGGGCGGGGTCATTACCGCCGTGGTGAACCTGTCTGAAGCGGTTGAAGTCACAGGGCAACCCAGCTTAAAACTCAAACTTGATGCCGCCACACCGGTGCTGGCCACCTACACCGGCGGCAGCGGCAGCAATGCCCTGACCTTTGTGTACACAGTGGGCGCCGGCAACACAGCCGTGACAGGCGTGGGTACACCAGCAGCGCCCCTCACGCTCAATGGTGCCCTGTTGAAAGACGCGGCAGGCAACCTGCTTAAAACAGACTTTGCGGCCTCTGTTTCCAGCCTTAAAATCGACACCACCGGCCCCACCGTCAAGCAAATTGACTACAAGGGTGACACAGGCGGTGCTTTAAAAACCCTGAAAGCCGGCGATGTGCTTGCCTTTGATCTGGCTTACCCTGAAGTGGTGAGCGTTGTTGGCGTGCCGGGCCTGAACATACAAATCGGCACAGAGCAGCGCGTGGCCCAGTGCACCGGACAAAACCTGGCCGGAACCGTCTTGATGTTCAGCTACACCGTGCAAGCCGGCGACACAGACACCGATGGTGTGGCTGTTGCCACCGGGAACCTGGTGCTGGGCTCAGGCGTCAGCATCAAGGACGTGTATGGCAACCCCGCATCGCTGGCGCACCCCGCAGTCAGCTTCACAGCGCCCCTGAAGGTGGACACCACGGCACCGGATGCCCCGGTGCTGAGCATCACCGCAGCAGCGGCAAACGGCGTGACCTACGGCGAAGTGGTGGCTGGCACGCCTGTGTATCAGGTGGCCTCCACGGGGGCTGCAAAGCTGGAGGTGACACTGACCAACGCACAGGGAGAAAGCGTCACGCTGTTGCACACCAACAACCTGAGCAGCGTGAGCTACCAGCTCTCACAGCAAGACATGCAGACCTTGGGGGCAGGCCTCATTAGCGTGAGCGCCACCGCGCTTGATGCGGTGGGCAACCGCAGCGCAGCGGCCACCGCAACATTCAACATGGACCTGGCCCAGGTCACGGTGACGCAAGTCGCCTTGACCGGAGCCAAAGCCAGCGGCTTCTACAAGGCTGGCGATATCATTTATGCCAATGTCACGTTTAGCGAAGTGGTGGTTGTAACCACCCCCGCGCAGACCAAGCCCACCTTGACGCTGATGGTGGGTAGCACGCCGGTGCAGGCCAAGTACGTCTCTGGCTCCAATTCCGCCACCTTGCGCTTTGCCTATACCGTTGCTGAAGGGCTGACAGACACGGACGGCGTGGCCTTGGTGACCAACACCCTGCAGCTCAATGGCAGTACGCTGGAGGCACTTTCCGGCGTGGCGGCCTTGCTGGCGCATGCAGGCGTAGCAAGCAACACGGCGGTCAAGGTGGACACGGACGCCCCGGCAGCGCTGGGCATGGAATTGCTTCAAGACACCGGAAGCAGTGCGGTGGATCTGGTTTCAAACCAGCGCACCGTGAAGGTCAGCGGCCTGGAAGCCGATGCAACCTGGCAGTATTCCACCAGCGGCGGAACCAGTTGGCTTGACGGCGTGGGTACAGGCTTCACCTTGGCAGTAAAGAGCCATGCCGCCGATGCCATCAAGGTCAGGCAAGCAGACCGCGCCGGCAACATCAGCGAGGCCACGTCGTTCGCCACACCGGTGGTCATTGATGTCACCTCTGGAACGGTTGCGGGCATCACCGTTAGTGGAGCCACAGGCATGCAAAACGGTTTTGCAAACGCAGGCGATGTGCTCACCGCGAAGGTCAGTTTCAGCGAAGTGGTTGATGTCACCGGCCAGCCCAGGTTGGCAATGGTGGTGGGAAGCGCCACAGTGCAGGCCGACTATGCCAGCGGCGCGGGCACAGACTCCTTGTATCTTACCTACACGGTGGCCCCCGGCCTGACAGATGCAGACGGCATCCACTTCCCGGCAAACGCTTTGAGCTTGAATGGCGGTACCCTGAAAGACAGGGCGGGCAACGTGATGGCCATCACCAGCGCACTGGGCAGCGCCCAGACCAACTACCAAGTGGACACCACCAAGCCGGATGCCCCAACACTCACCGTGGTGGTGACCGGGCAGTTCAATGCAAGCAGTGACTTCACCTCACAATCGCAGGCCAGCATTTCAGGGCTGGAAAGCAACGCCACCTGGCAATACAGCACGAACGGCGGCAGCACCTGGGCAGCGGGCAGTGGCAGTACGTTTGTCATACCGGATGGCGCTTACAGCGCCGGCACCATTGCAGTTCGACAATTTGATGCCGCCGGCAATGCCAGCGATGCAGCGCTGTTTAACCGCACATTGCTGGTGGACACCGGTGTGGTGGCCCCCCAGTTGGCACTGGCAACCGATTCAGGTGTTAGCAGCACAGATGGGCTAAGCCACACCGGCCTTGTGACTGTGGGCGGACTTGAAACCGGGGCTACCTGGCAGTACAGCACCAACAGTGGCAGCACTTGGGCCACTGGCACCGGTAGCAGTTTCACATTGGCAGCAGGCAGCTATGGGGCAGACGCAATACAAGTAAAACAAACCGATTTGGTGGGCAATGTGAGTGTTGCAGGCAAGATTGCAAGCAGCATTACCATAGACCAGACATCGCCCACTGTCAGCAGCGTGAACATCAGTGGTGCCACAGGATCACAAAACAGTTTGCTCAATGCCGGTGATGTTGTAACTGCAACAGCCACGTTCACAGAGGCTGTAACTGTCAGCGGTACGCCACAATTGGCGTTGAGCATCGGTGGAAGCACAGTACAAGCAAACTATGCCGCTGGAAGCGGAACAAGTAGCTTAACTTTCACTTATACGATACTTGCTGCACAAACCGATGCCAACGGTATATCAATTGCAGCCAATGCACTGGGCTTGAATGCAGGAACGATTAAAGACACAGCGGGTAACAATGCTACGCTGACCCATGCATTGGTGGCAGACAATGCCAGTTACTTGGTAGACACCACAGCCCCTACGGTTTCTGGTGTTGCAATTACTTCTGCCACTGGTCTGCAAAGTAGTTTGCTCAATGCAGGCGATGTGGTGACCGTCACAGCAAGCTTCAGCGAAGCGGTGACAGTCACCGGTACACCGCAGTTGGCCTTGAACATTGGCGGAACCACCGTGCAAGCCAACTACGCTGCCGGTACTGGAACAAGCAGCCTAACTTTCACTTATACGATACTTGCTGCACAAACAGATGCCAACG
>JBEIKS010000070.1:0-9993 GCA_040379625.1 Burkholderiaceae bacterium | reverse complement strand
GTGAATTTTAAAGGCGCAAATTTTTACAGGGTTTCATGTCAAATGCGTGACGATGTTCACGGCAAAGGGTTTGCGCCTCAAAAAACCAGCTTAAGCGGACAAGCCGGGCAGCCCTGACACTTTGTTTTCTCCCGCAAGTACGGTGAATTTTTTTCCCATACGTTCGCTACCGCCGCGTTCGGTCACCGTACTCACATACCAGTACTCGCAAGTGGCTTCCTTTTCAGTGAAGCTCACCAGCATGTAACCATGGTCTGACAGGTTGATATACTTGATGTGCGGGTTAATGACCCTGAAGGCATCCACCGCCTGATTCGGAATGGGCAGGCCGGGGGAGGTGACAGACGGTCCCACGAACTCTACAGCCAGTGAACCTGCGCCAGTCAGAGGATTGTAGACGCTGGGGTCGTTGGGGTCATTGGTGATGTCTGCGACCCAACTGCTGTGTACGTCACCTGTCAAAATAATGGTGTTGTCGACTTTTTTCTTGCCATTGGCGCCGCTCAACACTGCGGTGACGCGTTTGCGTTCTGCCACGTAACCGTCCCATGAGTCGCCATTCAGCCCCGAGGGACCCACAAGCCCCTGAAGTTGCGCGGGCACTTTGCCATCAGGCCCAGGTTTTACGCTCCACTGGTGAAATACCACTTGATTACCGATCACCTTCCATTTTGCACTGGATTCTTGCAGACCATTGCTTAACCATTCCAATTGCACCTTACCCAACAGATTGCGATCTTCTGCGCGGGCGGTGCTGTCAGTCGGGTTAACGGGCGTAGCTGCCTCGGGGTCACGGTCGAACAAACGGGTGTCCAGCATGAACATGTCCAACAGGGTGCCATAACGCAGGCGGCGCCAGATTTTGTTTGTATTCCCGGCTTCCGGCAAACGGATCGGCATCCACTCGTCGTATGCCTGTTGTGCCCAACCCTTGCGCTGAGGCCAACTGCCTTCAACGCCCTCTGTGTGGTTACCCGCACCATCGCGGTAACTGTTGTTGGTGGATTCGTGATCATCCCAGATGGTGATGAACGGAAACAGGCTGTGCAGGGTTTGTAAGTCTGCGTCCGTTCTTTTGTAGAAACTGTGACGGGTTCTGTAATCGCTCAGCGTCCTGATTTCATTGGCGGGTTCGTAGGGACGAACATCGCCGTATTCGCCTGTGCCATATTCGTAAATATAGTCGCCCAGGTGAATGATCGCATTAATGTCTTTTCGGTTAGACAATTGGGCGTAGGCATTAAAAAATCCGTGTGCCATGCTGGAGCAACTGACCACGCCGAATTTCAATGCGCTCACACCGGCTGCGGGTGCTGTTTGTGTACGGCCAGTTCTTGAAGTCGCAGATGCCGCAGTAAATCGATAGTAATACGTGGTGGCTGGCTCAAGTCCATCTACATCGAGTTTGATGGTGTAGTCTCGTGTGGCGCTGGCTTGGGTGCAGCGCGTACTGTGCAGTTGGGTCAGCAATGCATCCTTGAAAATTTCCAGTGTGACATCCACCGGTGCCGTTTGTTCGCTCACCCGTGTCCAGAAAATCATGCTGTTGGGTGTGGGGTCGCCGGTGGCAACACCATGTGCAAATACACGGGCCGATTGTGTCGGCGCAACGGCAGGTGCCTGGCAGATGGCACCACTTTCACTGACATTCACCGGGTTTGTCGGCGAGTTAGTGAGGCTGTCGTTTCCACCACCACAGCCCGCGAGCATCAGCGAACTGCCGCCGCTAAAGCCCAGGCCCTTGAGAAATAGTCTTCGGGAAATGCCGGGGCGCTTGCTGGCACGTGCACGTTTTCTGTTTGGCGCTGACATCTTTGTAACCTCTTTTTGGAATGCGAATGCCCTAAATACTTCTGGTGCATTCCTTCAGATTCGAGTCGTCCTTCTGTATGTCATGTCACTGTTTTGTCATGTTTCAATTCCTTTAAATTTGTCAGGTTTCGGTAACATAAAATCGCTATACTCAAATGAATTTGTTTGGGAGTAAACCATGAGTGACGCAAAGATGGATCCATTGGCTGTGCAAGATGAGAGATTCAAAAAAGTAGATGAGCTGCTTAGTTTGTTGCTTGATGGGTTGGGCGATTCGCCACTTTTGAAAAGTGAAGCCGAGGAACTGAATTTGGTACGCATATCAATTTCTGCAATTGACCGAAGACTTCGGGCAACCGCGAAGTACTGAGGTAAAACTTTCAGTTTATTGTATGCAACACTTTTTATATTTCATTTTTATGACGTGTCTCTTAGGGTAAGTCTTCGAAACTGTTAGTGTGCAGACAGGGTATCAACGGTAGAAAAACTATCGGGGTGCCCTTGATTATCGTTCGATCTCCAAAAACTGTTTTTGTTGGCTTTGTGTGCTTGCCGTTTTTACTGTCCGCTTGCGGTGGTGATAACGCCGGCTCTTCGATAAGTGCACAGCCAAGAGCGACAGCCTCTGAATCAGATTCCACAACAGGCTCCGGTGCGGTATCAGCGGCACCGACTGCCATTGCGGGTACTGGCCAAAGCGTATTCGAAACGGAATCTGTTCTCCTGCAGGGCAATGCCTCCGCAGCCTCAGGTAGAACCATCAGAAGGGTGCAGTGGTTGCAGGACAGCCGTGACACCATTCGTGCGAGTTTGCCGTCCGATGCTTCCCAAGAGCAGATACGCTTCTTGGCGCCACAGGTAGAAAGCGACACAGCGCTTACTTTTATATTTCGTGTTGAAGACGATGTCGGCAACGTTTCTGAGGACAAGGTGCTTGTTTACGTTAAAGACAAACTGCCCAATCAGTTGCCCGTGCCGGTCACCGGCAGTGATTTCACTGTAAACAACGCGTCCAAAACAGTGACTCTCAATGGCTGTGACTCATTTGACCGTGACGGTACGGTTAAAGCCTTTCAATGGCGTGAGATTACCAGTAACCATGCCCGTGAGTTTTCGGCTGGCTGCCGCACAGAGGCTACTCTGAGCCGCGCTGACGCTTCGGATGTTCAGTATGTTTTTGAGCTCACGGTAACGGATGACCAAAACGCCAGTGCTTCCAGGCAACTGACAGTGACACAAACCAAAGCCAGCAGTAACACTGTACCCGTTGTTACATCAGCACAGGCCAATCCCAGTCCGGCCAGGCCTGGTGAGACCATTGAACTGATTGCTCAAGCGATGGATGCCCAGGGGCACCCGATTCAATATCTTTGGGAGCAAATAGAGGGCCCACCAGTCGCCTTGATTGACAAAGAAAGACAACAGGCCAAAGCAGTTGCACCTGCAAATGAAACCACCCTTAAATTCCGTGTCAGGGCATTAGACGGAGCAACCACTGCGGATGCGGCAGACAGCCGTGTGCTGGAAGTGCCTGTTCAAAAGCGCGCTGTCTACAATGAACTGACACCTCAACAATGTCTCGCAACGCCCACACGTGAGGGCTGCTTTACTGCGGCGAAAATGACGCTTGCGTCCAACGCGGGTACAGCGGCCACTGGATTGGCTGCCGCTAGCGATTCAGCGGGTAGTTGCAACCCGAAGGCAAACAATTCATGGCCACATTTTTGGGGCGCTTTGCATGAACACACGGCTTATTCCGACGGTACCGAACTGACCAAACCCGCCCATGTGTTTGCGAGCGTTAAAAGCAAGGGCTTCGATTTCGCATTCTCCACAGATCACTCCGACAACATGGGTTTACCTGTACCCATTGTGGCTGCAAAAAACCCCATGTTTTGTACAAGCAACCCGTTGGCGTGTGTTTTGTCCGATCCTTCCGATTTTCAAAGTAATTTGAGCAAATGGGACGCCGTTCAGGCACAAGCCATCAAGGCAAGCACTACTCAATTTACCGCCATTCGGGGTTTTGAATGGACCTCAGATCGCTATGGCCATGCCAATGTGTTGATGTCCACGAATTTTATCAATCCAAAGACAGGGCCAGGCTATGCAGGAACGATGGATGCTTTTTGGCAATGGTTCGTAGCGCCTTATTCTTTGGGCGGCGGCAGCGATGGCCTGTTGGTTTTCAACCATCCGGGGCGAGAAGATTCGATTCACGGTCCGCTGAGTTCTGCCAAGGCGCCTTTCTCTCCGGTCAGCAACGCGCTTGACAGCGGTGACGTTCCCTCAAATCCGGTGAGTCCGGTACTAACAAGTTCAGGCGACCCAGCCTACACTTTCAATGACTTTGCTTACATACCGCAGGCCGACTACCGTGTGGTTGGAGTTGAGGTGTTTGGCAAAGGTGATGAATACGATACCAAGGGCAAGAGACGCAGTTGGTACGCCTATGCCTTGGACAAAGGCTGGTATTTGGCGCCCACCGGCTCTGAAGATCACCACGAGACTGCATGGGGCGACTCCAGCCTGCCAAAGACGGTCATCATCGCAAGAACCCGCAGTCAAGACGATTTGCGAGAAGCCATGTTGGCGCGTCGCATGTATGCGGTTGCGCAGCAGTACAACGACATCAAGCTCGAGTTTTTTGCTGAGGATAGCAATGGAAAGCAGCCCATGGGTTCAAGAATTGCCAGTAAAGACAAGCTTGTTCGTTTTAGCTATGCGGTGACCCAGCGTGAGGGCAGGAAGTCTAGTCTTGACCCCAACAAGCTGATTGTGGAGTTGTATTCATCACAGGGTGCGAAGTCTGCGGGCGGTGATTACATGCCGGTGCAAACATCTGGCAATGCGATTGATCGCCAGAGTTTTTCCTTGCCCATGAAGGACACACAAAGCTGGGCTTTCTTGCGGGTCAGAGATGCGAGCAAGGCGGGCAATCCGGTTGTGGCCGTTTCTGCACCCATCTGGTTTAAACCAGGCAGTGTCCCGTTGCCCAGTTGCAACAGTGGTCGCTGATTCAAGAAGACGGAGATACCCAATGAATAAATTTATCTACGCAGTTTGCATCAGCCTTTCATTGATGATCGAGGGTTGCGGTACTGAATCAGGGAATTCCGAAAGGACGGAAATTCCGGCTACCCCCTCAGTTTCAACCAACACAAGTGAGGCTTCTGGCGCAGCAAACAATGGCGTTTTTTTCAGGGCCGCCGCTTTGCCTGATGCGTCAGGTTTTACACAAGTGCTCAGTGTGGATGAGTATGTGATTAACGGCTCCTCGATCACTGAATCCAGTGGTATTGCGAGGTCAAACATCCGGCCTGATATTTTTTGGACTTTTAATGACAGTGGCGCAGGCCCCGTGATTTTTGCTGTCACTGACCAAGGGGGGCACATGGCCAATGTCAGTTTGAATGGCTTGGGTGTCACCAATCTGGACTGGGAGGATATTGCCAGTTTCAAGCGCGGCAGCGACCCCTATATTTTGGTCGGTGATGTCGGGGACAACAATGCATTTCGTCCATTTGTCTCTTTCTACCTGCTGCGTGAGCCTTCCATTGATTTGAGCCAGCCTGGCCTACAGAATTTGGTTGCGGATGTTGAGGGCATATTTCAGGTCAGTTTTCCTGGTGGGCCGCGCGATGTTGAGGCGGTTGCAGTCGATGGTATTGAAAACATGGCTTATGTGATTTCCAAACGCGACTTGAAGCCGACACTTTATCGATTCTCCTTGAACAGCGCCTCGCCTCTCGCGCCGAAGGAGCCTCAGTTGTTTGAGGATCTTGGCGCCATCAACATACCGCGCGCAATCGATGTGGGTTACAAGGGAAACGCTGAGGATTTTAACTGGGTAACCTCGATGGATTTTGATGAAACCGGACGTCGCGCTTATGTTGGAACCTTGACTCATGGTTACATTTTTACGCGAAACACAGCAGAGAGCTGGAAAGCGGCGTTTCAGCGCAAACCCTTTCAATTTGAATTGCCGAAATATTCGCAAATTGAAGCCGGTGGTTTTCAAAAGGGCAAAGAAAACACCATTTTCATCACCAGTGAGAACGTGCCCGCGCGCATGGCAAAAATCGTTTTAAGGTAATGATGTTTCTCATGACGATTCTTAAAAAGTTAACAATCAAAGTTTGAAGTGTCATGCGAAAATTTGACTTAACCAGTTATTGAAGAGTCAGGAGCATCGCTTGAAAAGACGGTCATTGCTAAAGGCGGGAGCCCTTTTACCCTTGGCAGCTTGTGGCGAAGGCGAACAGGCGCCAGTGGCTCAAACAGTAGTGGCTCCCTCACTCAGTCCCTTGGTTACCGGTAACTCACAAACTCCCATTGAAATGCCTAGGGTGGTTTTTCCGGAAATGGGTCAAGAACCTGCAAGCTTTGATTTTCCTTTGGCCGCGCGCTTGCCGTTTGCGCATGGTGTGGCCAGCGGAGATCCGTTGTCCAACCGTGTCATGATTTGGACACGGATCACCTTGCCACCGGGAAGCACGCTGCAAACAGTGCCTGTGAATTGGTATGTGTCCACTGACAAGGACATGAAAAACATTGTGCGCTCGGGCATGCAAGCCACGCTGGCCGAAAGAGACTGGACGGTTAAGATTGATGTGACGGGCTTAAGCCCTGCAAGCACTTACTACTATCAATTCGAAACCTTCAAGGCGTTCAGCGCTGTCGGTAGAACCCGAACTGCACCTGTTGCTGATGTTACCGAGATTCGTATTGCGGTTGTGTCCTGTTCCAGCTATTGGTCCAGTACCTGGTCGGGCTATGACCACATTGCAAAACGCAATGACCTTGATCTGGTGTTGCATTGCGGCGACTACATCTATGACTTTGTAGATGAAGATGAGCAGGTCAGGGCGCGCAAAAACAAAAAGGACACGAACTACGTCGATTACCGCGACTGGACCAATCTTGAGGAATTAAGAAGGCGCTATGCCTTGTACCGTTCTGACCCGCAGTTGCTTAGGGCGCATCAGCAACATCCTTGGTTTATTGTGTGGGACAACCATGACATCGACCCCGACTATGGCAATGAGCTGCCCAGCCCAATGTTGAAGTCCACAACCACCGTACAACAAACCACACAGGCCTTTTGGGAGTGGACACCTTCCAGACCGGTGAAGGCTGATGGGAGTGGTGAATTTCTTTTCTATGACAACGGAGAATATCCAGTTCCCGCCAACAGCTTGCTGCTCTACAGGAAGTTGCCTTATGGACCGTTGCTGACCTTGTTTGGGGTTGATACCCAGATTGCCTTGGATGCTTACGGTCAAACCGTGGACAGCAGTCACCTGACAACGGAAAAAAGCCTGTTCGGACGTCGTCAGTTTGAGTGGCTGGTTGCAGGCCTGGCAGCCGAGCAGGACAAAGGAACGGCTTGGAAGGTCATCAATAACCAGACATGGTTTGCGCCTTGGGCCGTGCCTAATGTGACAGGAGCGCCTTTGATGGACTTGCCGGTTCGATGGTCTGGCTTCAAGGAAGAACGGTCAAAGCTGATTGATGCTTTGCGCAGCAAGAATATGACCGGGACTGTTTTTGTCACGGGTGACATGCACGGCAATTGGGCTGCTGATGTCATCAAGGAAACGGAGGCCGCTGTGGTGGGTACGTATCAAAGTGGCCCACCGGTGCTGTCTGCTCGGGCTGGCGCGCAAGCCATGAATCCGACCGCTGGCTGGGGGCGTGCAGCCTCGGGCAACATTGCGTCGCAGAACAACCGGGCGCTGTCGTGTGCCATTGATTTCGCACCGAGTTCCATGGGCCGAGGTGGGGCGGATGAGTTGGTGGCCAATGCAACGCCCGGTTCGCCTGAAAGCGTGCAAATCGCGGGTTCACGGGCGGTGGAGGCAGCCACCCTTGCGGGGAACCGGCATGTGCAGTTCATGGAGTGGGTGGAACATGGTTATGGCATTGTGCAGTTCGACAAAGAGAAAGCCTTGTTCGAGTTCTGGTGGCAAGACAAGCGGTTGCCCAGTGCGCAGTCTGTGGATGTGCTGGGTTACAAAATGGTGAGTTGGTCAAAGTCTGGCGGCACTGCCAATGGAGTGCCTAAGTTTGCGAATCAAATTGATAATGTGACGATCTTCGGCTTACCGGTTGAGAAGAGCGCAGGTTCGCGTACAGCGTTGCAGGCACCTGCCGTGCCGGTGATGGAGCGTTGAGTTTCTTCCCCCCCCAAAGCACTAATAAGTCTGTGCGAAAACCCACAAAACGCTAGATTTTTCTTTCTAACTGAGATCAAGCTCTAAATACAGAAACTAGCGAACGATTTTCTTTTTCTTGTAATAAACAGGTTTCGATGCACCAAGAAAAAGCCATCGCACATGCAATGTTTCTGTTATTTCTTTTGATTCCTGCATTTCTTTGAAAATCTCTCGACTTTATGCACGATTGCGGTGCAAAAAACCAAAAAAAGAAATGGTCTGATTAAACTGGTTTTTCTGAATAATCTGATTTCTCGCAGTTTTCTAAAACCACGAGAAACCCGTTTGTGGGAACATCCACTTGAAATCAGGGTTTGTGGCCCTGTATAACTGACTCTTCGGTCATTAACTTGGGGTCTGCAATGAACATCCATCAAATTTTCCAGAATTTCGTTTTTAGTTTGATTGGAACACTGGTTTGTCTGTCCCTTTTGCTGAATTTTGTCGGCATGGGCCAGTTTTACAGTTACGAAACTACTTTCCTGATCACGCTTGTGGCCGGGGTATTCGTCGCTCTCCTGCAATCCGTTCAGGCGTTTATTCATGAATCCGCACGCCTGCATAGGTGAACTTAGATGAAGTCTAATATTGAAGGGCTGACAGGCCTGTTGTTTATCGTTTCGATTTACGCATTGGCCATGTTTGATGCCTTCTTTAAAGGCAATGGTACCAACTCAGGAGCGCTCTTCCTGTTGGTTTGTGTTCATGTATGGGTAGGATTAAGCTTTGATGCTCGGCGTTCGCGGTGCTTTTTAGTTTTGTCTTGTTTGCTGGTTTTGATCATCGCTTACGCAGAGGCGACTCAGGCGTTGGCAATGACAAAATCTGCACGTTCCACCATCGACATTTTTCTGTCCTGTTTCGAAATCCTGGTGGTTTACCTTGGCGCTGATTGGCTGCTCAAGGTGTTTGAACGGCAGGCGCTGGCAGGAAACGAAGCCGTGGAAACTGTACGGAACGAGTTGCTGACAGTTCAGAAAACAGAAGAACTGGTAAGAGGACGGTTTCTGGGGCTCATGTCTCATGAGCTCAGAACGCCACTGACGACGATGAAGGCGGCGGTTACGTTAATGCGGCATCCGAAAGCCACATCACATCGAAACTCATCTTATTTGGAAACGCTGGAATCAAGCATCGATTCAATGACTGCCGTGGTGGGTGATTTATTGCTGACGCATAAAAGTCATGCCAACACGAGTGTTTTTAGGGAGACTCCCACAGACGTTGCAGCATTGTGTCGGCTTACTTGCGAGGCCTGTAGGTCTGCGGCCGAGAAAAACGGTACACAATTGGATTTTTCGACTACTGTGGAACGCCAGTTTTTGCTGGCGGATGACGAGTGCTTACGGCAAATGCTCGGACATTTACTGAAAAATGCAGTCCGCCACACACGCAATGGCCTGATTTTTGTTGAACTTGTTAATCCGCCCTGCAATGATGACAAGCACTCAACCCTCACATTCAGCGTCTCCGACAACGGTTGCGGTGTGAGTGAGCTACAACAAAAAGACCTTTTTAAAATGTTCAGTCATCTGCAATCGGACTACAACAACCCCTCCATGGGGCTCGGTCTTTTTATGGTGCAAACCTTGGCAAGGCGAATGGGAGGGGAGGCCGGTTTTGCAAAAAGGGAGGGGCAAGGATCCCGTTTTTGGTTTACCGTCCAGTTACCGCATGTTGTGTGAGTTTCTCGAAGTCTGGCTGACCACTGGGTTTTCTGGAGACCTTCATCGTGATCTGCGCTGTAAAGACAGTTTGCCCGCCCGTGTCGCGGACATCGACATGAACCGGGAACTCACCCTCCACGTTGTAGGTGTCGTCGCTTAAAGGGCCTATCGGGGTGGCAGTGGCCACAAGGTCTGTCTTTGCTTTTTTTAGGTATTGGACGCTCATGCCCATCGGAATCCAACGGTGGGTGCGCGGAATGGAGACGTCAGTCATCATGCCGCCAGCCAATTCTGCC
>JBEIKS010000069.1:0-10332 GCA_040379625.1 Burkholderiaceae bacterium | reverse complement strand
TGGGTCGCTTTGCTCAGGAACTGCCCGTGCTCTTTCTCGAGGGCTGATTGCAGCTCGATCTTGCTCACATCGACCGCCCCGGGGGGGGGGGGGGGCCGGGCGGGGGGGCGGGCGCCGGGGGCCCCGGGGGGCGGCGCTGTTGGGAAGTGCAGCGGTTTGTTCCCACTGGGGATGGATAACTCGCTTTTTCCGGCCTTGGCCCTGACAAGCTTGACGGAAAGTCCAATGGGACCTTTCCGTCGCCGCCAAAGCGGCGGCGCTTGTTGCGGGGGCGTCCGGGCGAGTTTCCTGACTATCCCCAGTGGGAACAAACCGCCGCACTTCCCTATAACCAATCGCCTGTTCCCAAGCAACATCAGCGCTTGAGACTACGCGGGGAACACTGTACTGACCGAAACAACGTGCCGCGTAGGGTGTTTATTTTTAAGCACTTACAATGGTTGCGGCTTCGCCCTGGGCCTTTGCCCTGACCACGCCAATTTCGTAAGCGGTTTCACCCTGCTCTGCCAACAAAGCCAAAGCGGCTGCCACGCCTGTGGCTGGAACAATGAGAACCATGCCAATACCGCAATTGAACACGCGGTGCATTTCTGCATCGGCAACGCCGCCTGCGTTTTGCAGCCAGGCGAACAGGGGTGTTACAGGCCAGCTGCTGCGCTTAAGCTCAACCGTGAGGTGTTCCGGTACAACACGCGGAATGTTTTCAACCAATCCACCGCCCGTGATGTGCGCCAAGGCGTGCACGGTTTGCTCAGCAATCAGCTTCAACAGAGGTTTCACATAAATGCGGGTGGGCGCCATGATGGCATCGGCAAGGCTCACTCCACCGCAATCCTGATTCAAGTCTGCCCCTGAAACCGCCAGAATTTTTCTTACCAAGGAGTAACCATTGGAGTGAACGCCATTGGAGGCCAGACCCAGCACCACATCGCCTGCTGCCACCAAACTACCGTCAATGATTTTGGATTTTTCAACCGCGCCGACTGCAAAGCCTGCCAGATCATATTCCCCATCGGGATACATGCCCGGCATTTCAGCGGTTTCGCCGCCAATCAGTGCGCAACCGGCCTGCTCGCAACCCTGCGCGATGCCGCCGACCACTTTCGCCGCCGTTCCCACCTCAAGTTTGCCGCAAGCGAAATAATCGAGGAAAAACAGGGGCTCGGCGCCTTGCACGAGAATGTCGTTGACGCTCATGGCCACGAGATCAATACCGACCGTGTCGTGGCGTTGCCATTCGAATGCCAACCTGAGCTTGGTACCCACTCCGTCTGTGCCGGAAACCAAAACCGGCTCCTTGTATTTTTTCGGCACCTCAAATAACGCACCAAAACCGCCAATGCCTGCAAGAACACCCTCCCGCATGGTTTTTTTGGCCAAGGGTTTGATGGCCTCAACCAACTCGTCGCCAGCATCGATATCGACGCCTGCGTCGCGGTAAGTGAGTGATTTTGAGGTATTTGGAGTACTTTGATTGGACATGGATGAACTGGCAGAGTGTGTCAGGCAACACGCAATCTGTTAGTAAAAAACAACAAAACGATTTCGAGTGCTGACGGGTTTATACTGTGGGATATCAAGACGCAATTCTACCTTAGACGATGAGCTCCCGCCTCCCTGTTCCGAAGACTTTTGCCGGGTTGCTTGGCCTGATCGCCATCGTTTTTGCAATCGGCAGCCTGTCTCCCATACTCACGCCCTTTGTTTTCGCAGTGATTTTGGGCTACATGCTCAATCCTGGCGTTGATAAATTCGTGCGCATGGGGTTAAACAGAACCCTCAGCGTATCCGTCATGATGCTCGTTCTGTTGCTCATCTTCATGGCCCTTTTGCTATTGGTCATTCCAGTTCTTCAAAGTGAAGGGGCCCTGATTCAAGAGCAAGTGCCCAAACTGCTGGAGAAACTCAACCTCACGCTGGCGCCTTGGATGAAAGAAAACCTCGGGTTGCGGGTGCGCTTCGACCCGGCCTCCATGAAGCAATTTCTATCGCAAACTTGGGGCAACAACTCCGACGACATCATTGCATTTGCAACAGACTTTCTTAAAACCAGCTCAGGCACGGTGCTAACCGTGCTGGGCACCTCGTTTCTGGTGCCAGTGGTCATGTTTTATCTTCTGATTGACTGGTACAGTCTGGTCTCGAAAATCGGACAGGCCGTACCGGTGCGTTGGCAGGCAGAAACGGCTTCAATCGCCAGAGAGATCGATTTGCTGCTTGCACAGTATTTGCGCGGACAAATTGCTGTGATGTCGATACTTGCCTGTTATTATGCGGTCGCCCTGCTGTTAATTGGTCTGAAACTGGCGCTGCCCATCGGTATATTGACAGGTCTGTTGATCTTCATTCCTTATGTGGGCTTTGCGATCGGCATGACCCTGGCTTTGCTGGCGGCGATGCTTGAATTCCAGAGCATCAATGGCTTGCTGTATGTCCTGTTGGTTTATGGTGCCGGTCAGGTGTTGGAAAGCATGTTCCTGACACCCAAATTGCTGGGCAAGCGCATCGGCCTGCATCCTTTGGCGGTTATTTTCGCCTTGTTGCTTTTTGGTTACCTGTTGGGCTTTATCGGGGTTTTACTGGCGCTGCCAATTAGTGCGGCTGCTTTGGTGGGCCTGAAAAGAATTAGAAACCAGTATCTTTCAAGTGATTTTTACAACGCCTGACTATGCAGCAACTCCTCCTGGACGTTTTTACCCCACCTGAACCCACGCTGAGCAATTTTGTCGGCGGCAACAACGCTGAGCTTCTGGCCCAACTCAACGCAATGACGGCAGGCAAAAGCGAAGAGCCCACACTTTTTATTTTTGGCGGCTCCGGCAGTGGGAAATCGCATTTACTCAATGCACTGTCGAAACAGTGGAACATTCCCGTCATTTCAGGAAAGAACCGCTTTGTCTGGCGCAACCAGAACCGGGTTATTTTGCTGGACGACGCGCAACACCTCAGCCCCTATTCCCAGGTTCAATTGTTCAATGCATTCAATGAAGTGCGCAGCAGCGGCTTGCCAAAACACATCATTGTGGCGGCCGATGCGCACACCTCTCAGCTTAAACTCAGGGTTGATCTGGCCAGCCGCATGAGCTGGGGACTGACCTACCGGCTTGAACCACTTTCAGACGACCAGAAAAGAAGGTTGCTGATGGCAACCGCCCACGAAAAAGGTCTGGCGCTGGATGAAGAGGTCATCGAGTATGCCCTCACCCACTTCCAACGCGACATGGGTTCATTGTCTGCACTGCTCAACGGACTTGATGAGTTTTCATTGCAACAGCAAAAACCAGTCTCTCTTTCCCTGATGCGTCAATGGATGAAAAAACGGGAAGGCCTGATACTTAAAAATTCGCCCTACTGAGCACTGACTACGAACCACCTGAAACAACCGCCATGAACCTAGCCCTCTTCGACCTCGATCACACGCTTCTGCCCATAGACTCAGACTACACCTGGTGCCAGTTCCTGATTAAAACCGGCATTTTGAATGCTGCTGAATACGAAGAACGCAATCTACGTTTTTATGAGCAATACAAGGCAGGTACGCTGGATATTTATGAATTTCTCAGTCATCAGTTGAAACCTCTGGCGGAAAACTCCCGAAAGCAGCTCGATTCGTGGCATGAACGCTTCATGCAAGAGGAGATTGAACCGCATGTGCTTCCGCAAGCGGTGGAACTGGTGCAAAATCACTTAAGTGCGGGAGATGACTGTATTTTGGTGACAGCCACCAACAGTTTTGTCACTCGCCCCATCGCAACCCGGTTTGGAATTGCCCATTTAATAGGCACAGAACCCGAGTCCCGCGATGGCGAGTTCACTGGAGGCGTGCATGGAACCCCCAGTTTTAGAGAAGGAAAAGTAACTCGAACCCATGATTGGTTATCGTCCAGAGGCAAAAATTGGTCAGATTACGAGCGCATTTATTTTTACTCGGACTCCATCAACGATTTGCCACTGTTGGAAAAGGCCACCCACCCGGTGGCCACAAACCCGGATGACCGGCTTGCTGCAATTGCGCAGCAAAGAAATTGGTCCATCCTGAAATTATTCGAATGATCAGACAGTTTTTCAAGAAAATATTCACCAGCCCCCGTTTGGGTAAAACGCCAGCGAAGGCGGAAAGCCACGTGGGCACCCACCGGCCTGTAAAACAGGACCACGGGTATGCGGCTGCGCGCGTTGAAGTATTACATTTGCATCAGCACAACATTAACCGGCATCTGGCCTCCAGCAATGCAATCCGGGTTTGCGAAACCCTGCAAAACGAAGGTTTTCGAGCCTACATCGTAGGCGGTGCAGTGCGTGACCTGTTGCTGGGTATACGCCCCAAGGACTTCGACGTCGCCACAGATGCAGAGCCCGAACAGGTGCAGCGGCACTTCAGACGTGCACGGATCATCGGCAGGCGTTTCCGTCTGGTTCATGTCATGTTTGGCCCTGAAACCATTGAGGTTTCAACCTTTCGTGCGCTGCAGACCGAAACCTCGGAGGTGGATGAACACGGTCGCGTACTGCGTGACAACGTTTTTGGAGAACAACATGAAGACGCAGCCAGACGAGATTTCACCGTCAATGCGCTCTACTACGACCCGAAAACAGAAACTGTTCTGGACTACCACCATGGCGTCAGGGATCTGCGGGCAAAAACGCTGAGAATCATCGGCGACCCGGCTGTGCGGTTCAGGGAAGACCCAGTTCGCATGTTGCGCGTTGTCAGGTTTGCCGCCAAGTTGCAATTTGACATAGCGCCCGATACCCGGGCACCCATTGCCGCCATGGCCGACCTGATTCAAAACGTACCGGCTGCGCGCCTGTTTGATGAAATGCTCAAACTGTTGCAGTCTGGCTCGGCCTTGGCCTGCCTCAAACGCATGCGACTGGAAGGTTTGCACGACGGCTTGTTCCCACTGCTCGACGCAATTCTCGACCACCCGACTGCAGAACCCTTCATTATGTCGGCCTTGGCCAAAACAGATGAACGTGTGCGTGCAGAAAAACCGATCAGCCCCGGGTTTTTATTTGCCTGCCTGTTGTGGCACTTGGTGCAGGAGCGCTGGCAACAGAGAAAAGCCGGCGGAGAGGTGGACATTCCCGCCCTGTTTGGGGCCATGGACGATGTGTTCGATAAACAACTCGAACACATGGCCATTCCACGAAAAATAACCTCCGACATCCGTGAAATATGGGCCTTGCAGCCGCGCTTCGAAAAACGCAACGGCAAAGCGCCCTTCAGACTTATTGAACACCCGAGATTCCGGGCAGCGCTTGACTTTCTTGAGCTTAGGGCGTCTTGCAAAGAAGCAGATACCGATCTGGCGGTCTGGTGGCGCACGTTTTCAGACCTTGACGGACATGCCCGAGAGGACTTTCTCGCCGCATTGAACGTTCAGAAATCGGCTGGAACAGGCCTGAAAAAAAGACGCAAGCGGCGCAAACCCAGCCGAGGTGAAGAAGGCGGAGCGGGTTTCACGGACGCAAACTCCCAAGATTCGGGCGCCACCGACGCGACATGAGCACCACCGCTTTGATCGGGCTGGGCGCCAACTTGGGCGACCCGGTTCACATGCTTGAAACCTGTCTTGGGGCACTGATACCGCTGAGTTGCGACGCCAGACTTCAGGTGTCGGGCCTGTACAAGTCAGCCCCGGTAGATGCAGACGGCCCAGACTACTTCAATGCTGTCGCCAGCCTGAGCACACACCTGGAGCCCATGGCACTTCTGCAAGCCCTGCAGACCATTGAAAACCTGGCGGGTCGCGTCAGAAGTCATATTAATGCCCCCAGAACGCTGGACTTGGACCTGCTACTGTTCGGAAAACTGCAAATGAGCACTGAGGTGCTGTCTTTGCCTCACCCCCGCATGCACCAACGCGCATTTGTATTGCGTCCTTTGTTGGATCTGGGCCTGGCGCAATGGGTAATTCCCCCGTTTGGTACGGTGGAACAACTCGAAACGCAAACGCGCGACCAACGCATTGAAAAATTACCCACAGATTTGCAGATCAGACTGTAGGCCTCCGGAATTTGAAGTCTGACTCCAATGAGTCACTGACGAATGAGATAAACTTCCGCCTATTGGCGGGTTCTGCCTGTTAGAAGAGAAATGACCGTGTTGTTTGACCGTTATCGCCACATCGTAATTGAAGGCCCCATCGGGGTCGGTAAAACTTCGCTTGCAAAAAAAATGGCAGAAAAGCTGCGTGGAGAGGTGTTGCTCGAGCAACCCGATGAAAACCCGTTTCTCGCCAAATTTTACAAGGACGCCTCGCGCTATGCGCTACCGGCCCAGTTGTTTTTTCTGTTTCAGCGCGTAAACCAATTGCGCAGCCTTGCCCAGCGAGATTTTTTCGAAACCCTGATGGTCAGCGACTTTCTCATCGACAAAGACCGCCTGTTTGCCTCCATCAATCTGGATGAAGAAGAGCTGAAGCTGTATAGGCAAATTTACGATAACCAGCGCCCGCACGCCCCTACGCCGGATCTCGTCATCTACCTTCAGGCGCCCACTGAAACGCTCATAGAGCGGGTTCACAAGCGCGGCATCGGTTACGAACAAGGCATTTCGGCCAGTTACCTGAAAGAACTGTCGGAAACCTACAGCCGCTACTTCTATCATTACGATGAGGCGCCGTTATTGATTGTGAATACACAGCACCTCAACCCAATTGACAATGAAGAAGACTTCAATCTTCTGATTCGTCAAATTGAAACCATGCGCGGCAAGCGCGAGTTTTTTAACCGAGCCGCCTGAAAGTCATAAAGGTCACACCATGAGTGCCCAGCCCAAACCAGACAACGCAGCCTCCCCTCGCCCGCCAGTCACGCTGACCAAGCTGATGGCCATGAAGCAGGCCGGTGAGAAACTGGTCATGCTGACCTGTTACGACGCCAGCTTTGCCGCCTTGATGGACCAGTGCGGTGTTGATATTTTGCTCGTTGGCGACTCTCTCGGCATGGTGGTTGCAGGTTATGACTCCACCCTGCCTGTCAGCATGGAGCAAATGGTTTACCACACCGAATGTGTGGTGCGCGGTGCAAAACGTCCCTGGATTGTGGCTGATATGCCATTTGGCAGCTACCAAAAAAACATGGAGCAGGCCTACGCAAACGCCAGCAGATTTTTAGCGGCCGGCGCCCACATGGTTAAAGTGGAAGGCGGGCAATGGCTGATTCCCACCATAGAGTTTCTTGCCACCCGAGACATTCCGGTGTGCGGGCATCTGGGCCTGACGCCGCAATCGGTTCATGCACTCGGCGGTTACCGTGTGCAGGGAAAAACAGAAGAAGCCGCCCAGCGGCTGCAAAAAGAGGCGTTGGCCCTTGAAAATGCAGGTGCCCGCCTGTTGGTTCTGGAAGCCATTCCGCAAACGCGGGGTACCGCCACCAGTGCTGCATTGAAAATCCCCACCATCGGCATTGGAGCAGGACCCTCTTGTGATGGTCAGGTATTGGTCATGCACGACCTCTTGGGTGTTTACCCGGGCAAAAAGGCGCGTTTTGTTAAAAACTTCATGGAAGGGGCCACGTCAATTGAGGCCGCTTTCACAAACTATGTAAATGCCGTGAAGCGTCTGGAATTTCCGGCGCCTGAACACTGCTTCTGACCCACCCCGACAACGGCACACATGAAAATCATTTCCAGCATTTCCGATCTGCGAGACCAGTTGCGAGGGCAGAACCGCATCGCTTTTGTACCCACCATGGGCAATCTGCATGAAGGTCACATGTCTTTGATGCGCTTGGCCAAGCGGCACGGAGACCCTGTGGTGGCCAGTATTTTTGTTAATCGCCTGCAGTTCGGTCCCAACGAGGATTTCGACAAATACCCACGCACCATGGAACGCGACATCGCCATGTTGGAAAAGGAAGGGGTGTATGTGCTGTTCGCCCCCACCGAAAAAGATTTATATCCTGAACCTCAAGAATTCAGGATGTCACCGCCCACTGATTTGGGTGACATTCTGGAAGGCGAATTTCGACCCGGTTTTTTCAAGGGTGTGAGTACGGTGGTTACAAAGTTGTTCAATTGCACGCAACCCAGGGTTGCCGTGTTTGGCAAAAAAGACTACCAGCAGTTAATGATTATTCGACGCATGGTGGAACAGTTTGCCATGCCCATCGATATTATTCCTGCCGACACCATACGCGATGCAGATGGCTTGGCCATGTCGTCGAGAAACGGTTATTTAACCCCGGAGCAACGGGCTGAAGCACCGACGCTCTATGCAGAACTCAATAAGATAAAAGCTGCCTTGAACCAAGCCGAGATGTCTCTGGAACATCTTGAGCAACTGGAACAGGACTGCAAACGTGTTTTGCTTGAACGGGGTTGGCAACCGGATTACATTTCTATTAGAAAACAACACAACCTGCTGCCCCCGGATCAGGACGCCTTGGAGGCACAAGCGCCTCTGGTGGTACTGGCCGCAGCTAAATTGGGCGCAACCCGCCTGATTGACAATTTGGAGATTTGAAAATGCAACGTGAAATGCTTTTAGGCAAAATACACCGCGCCAAAGTAACGCACTGCGAACTGCATTACGAAGGCTCCTGCGCGATTGATGAAAACCTGCTTGAAGCTTCCGGCATTGTGGAGTTTCAACGCATCGATATTTACGTAATAGACAACGGCGAGCGATTTTCAACCTACGCCATTAAGGGTGAACGTGGCAGCGGCATGATTTCACTCAACGGTGCGGCTGCCCGCAGGGCCCAAAAAGGTGATTTGGTGATTATCGCCACCTACGGCATGCTTGATGACACCGAGGTGGCCACGTTTCAACCCAAGCTGGTGTTTGTTGACGACAACAACCGCATGGTTGAAAAACGCGGCCACATTCCTATTCAGGCCATGTGATTAAAACAAGCCGGAGGCTTCAGCGGTTGGCGGTGAGCTGATCGCTGAGGGCTTGGGCATCCGCATGAATGGTGCTGAACAGACTGGCAATCAGCGCAGGTAAATCTTGCTGAGCCAAATTGTGCTCCGTCAGCATTAAAGACATCACGATCATCTTGCGCTCAGGCATCAAACCTAAAATAGGCAAGGGCTTGAGCAAAGCCTCTGCCAAAGTAGGGGCTTGCTGTGACAAGGCATCGCTTTTCAAACCCAGAATTTGCGACTGAAAATTGGCATACAGCAAAGTGGGCGAGATCAAACGGATTTCTTCGTCAGAGCCTGAAAATATATCAGCCACCATCAAAACTGTTCGGGAACCCACTGGACAAACAAAACGGAACTCGCGTTGTTTGTAAATGGTGAGCAAGGTGTTTGCGTCTTCATTGGTGGATGAACAGGCGTTGTTGCGCAGCGCCTGATTGACAACATCCAGGGGGGAAGAATTAATGCCAGCTGCAGGATTCAATACACGACGGGAAAACGATAAAGCATTCATTTGCTCTTCTCCAATAAACAACTTTATGTGCGCAAAAACACAAAAGAGTTCGATTTAATTGGAAAGAGTTTGATTTAGTTGATTTAAGCGGCAAGAAACGTCGAAAACCTTAGGCAGAAGCCCGTTTCAACCGGTCCTGAACACCTTCCCAGATCGCCAGACCTTGGGGTTGCTCGCAAAAAATTGACTTCACCGGCAAATGATCTGCCTGCCTTAAAACAGCGTAGAGATCGTGTGCAATGCGATGCACATCGTTGGTCATAACCAGCAACTGCCCATTTTCATTCAATGAGGCACCAAACCCGCAAGCGCGGGCAGCGTTCAAGAAGGGTTCCGACCAACCGATGACGGCCACCGGGGAACACTGACTGATGCGAACCACCGCCAACACATCCTGCAGCGCTGAGGCATGCACCAACTGCAAAGGCTTGCCCGGCGCATAATGCTGCTCCAAGGCACCAGACACACGGGGCGCTTGTGCATCCGGGCGCGCCGGCATTTGCCCCAGCACGCCGGCAATGGCTTCAATGGAGACATCACCCGGGCGCAACAGTACCGGGAAGCCGCGGGACAAATCAATAATGGTGGATTCAATGCCCACCGTGCAGTGACCGCCATCCAGTATCAATGGAATGCGACCGGACAACTCCTCAAACACATGGCTTGCAGAGGTGGGGCTGATGCGACCGAAACGATTGGCAGAGGGTGCTGCCAAAGCGCCCCCAAAGGCAGAGAGCAGGCGTTGGGCATCCGGATGACCAGGGCAGCGCAAGCCGACGGTGTCTTGCCCACCGGTAACGGCATCAGGGACATGGGCTGCGCGCTTTAAAATCAAGGTCAGCGGCCCAGGCCAAAAAACGCTGGCCAAGCGCTGCGCAGCTTCCGGCCACTGCGCCGCCCATTGCAATGGATCTGCGTCGGCAGCAATGTGAACAATCAAGGG
>JBEIKS010000068.1:0-10448 GCA_040379625.1 Burkholderiaceae bacterium | reverse complement strand
TTTGCTTTCCTGTTGAATGGGCAATGCAATGAAAGCCACGGTTTCGTTAGGCAACTGCGAGCGTTCAATGGTGCGGTAGAGGTAGTCGGGGTCTTGGTCAATGTCTTGCACCACGCAGAGCTGTCCGGTTGAAAATACCCGTCCTGTCAGTCCTTCGCCTGGGCTGAACCGGCCTTTTTGAATTTCTTCAGGCGTTAAGCCGTAGGCGTAGCGAATGGCAAGCTTGCCAGGATGGCTGTCGTTCTGTTTGTCTGCCAACAACAGCACCCGTCCTCGGTTCAAGCCTAGCCATTCGGACAGCAGATGCAGCATTTCGCGAATGACCTTTTCCGGGTTCAGACTTTTCCCCATCAGTCTGGCAATTTCA
Organism: Burkholderiaceae bacterium; assembly: GCA_040379625.1. Classification (GTDB taxonomy): domain Bacteria; phylum Pseudomonadota; class Gammaproteobacteria; order Burkholderiales; family Burkholderiaceae_B; genus SXZD01. Next base: position 10,081 of record JBEIKS010000068.1, on the reverse strand, counting down.
CGCAGCAGTGCCACCTCGTGTTTTTGCCAGGGTGTGGCGCTGATGTCTGTTGTAGCGGCTTTGATTTTTTCCATGAACAGGTAGAACAACATCCATAAACTCGACAAACTGTACAAAGCAAGTTTCCCGCCCGCTTTCGCCGCACCAAAATGATGCGTCTTTAAAATCGATAGCTTGCTAGAATGCAGACTCTTTCAAAGTGTTCGAGGCTGTTGTGCTGGCTGCTCTTCCAGGACTGTTGTTTGCCGTTGTCGCAACCAGTGTGCTGGCAACTGGAATGTTGCTCTCCGGGGTGATTGTCAGCGTCTCTGTCATGGGGGTGGTTTTGCTCGTGGCCCTGGCCTTGATGGCTTTGCTGGGCCGTTTTACCTGGGTGCTCGCCAGCACAGGGGTTTCTGCCCTGTTTCTGTTGTACGCTTATCAGGCCCCCAGTCTGTTCCAACACGATGAACGCACCGAGTCTTTCAGTACCCTGATGGGTTTTCTGGGCCTTGCGCTGATGTTGGCTTTTCTGAGCCGGCAATTGCAATTGCGCACCCAGACCGCCCTGCGCGCTGTTGAACTGGCGGAATTTTCCAAAGAAACTGCGGAATTGCTGGCCAGACAGACCACCTACACCGATGCCTTGGTCCGCTCTTGTGAGTTGTTGTCCCATTTCCTGCAAACACCAGTGGCCACCATGGCGGCCCCCATGCAGGGCGGAGGCTACATTCAATTGGTGCAATTCCCCAGCGATGCGCATGTGCCTTGGGTACCCGAGGCGGCGCTATGGTCTGCGCAAAACGCCAGAACAGTCGGGCCGGGCACGGACAACTGGCCGCATTTTCCACTCTGGTATGTGCCGTTTTCCCGTTTGCCCAGCCTGCAGCCCGTGTTGCTGGTGGGTGTGAACGAACGGTTGAAGCCCGCTGAAACCTTGAGTTTTTTGCGCAGCTTTTCAGACCAGGTGTCTGCGGCTTATGAGCGCTTGTTGTCCTTGGAAAAAATGCGGCAGGCTGAGCTGACGGCTGAACGCCAACGCTTGCAAAACAGTTTCCTGGCCTCCATTTCACATGACATGCGCACCCCGCTGACCGCCATTCTGGGGGCTAGCAGCACCTTGCTGGAGCAGGGCAAAGACATGTCTGAGTTTCAGAAGCAGCACTTGCTGGAAGGCTTGAACAAGGAAATTCATGCGCTGGTGGCTTCAACCGACAATATTTTTTCCTTGTTGCGCCTGCAAAACGCAGAAAGCGATTCCTTGTTGCTGGACTGGCAGTCGCCGGAAGAAATTCTGGGGCTGTCGCTGGCCCGCTTCAGCGATGCCTTGTCCAGCGGCCGACTGCAGGCCCATGCGCAGCCCGTCTCCGGCTTGGTGCGGGCGCACGCGCCCTTGCTGACACAGGCTTTCTACAATTTGATAGACAACGCCTTGAAGGCCAATGAGTCTTTCGAGCCGGTGGTGGTGGGCTTGCGGCAGGTCAATGAAACAATCGAGTTTTTCGTGGCCGACCGTGGCATAGGCTTTCCCGAAGGTTTTCAGATTGAGCAGATCAGGCGTTTTCAGCGCTTTGACACTTCAAGCAAGGGTGTGGGTCTGGGCCTGACCATCGTGCAAGCCATTGCCCGGCTACACAACGCAGAATTTCTGATTCAGCGCAGACCTGAAGGCGGTACGGAGGTTGCATTGAGTTTTGCACTGGAGCAGCCCCAAGAGGTTCTGCATGCTTAATTCGCCTGAAACGCAAGCCTCCTTGGTGCTGGTGGTTGAAGACGATGTGGCCATTGCCCGGTTTTTGTGTGCTTCCTTGGGGGCGGCGGGTTACCTCACCGTGTCCTGCGAGCGCTTGCAAGAGGCCAGACTAACCTTTGAAGCCAGAAAGCCGGACTTGGTGGTGCTGGACCTCGGGCTGCCCGATGGCGATGGCAAAGACTTCCTGATCTGGTTGCGGCGCTTGTCCGATGTGCCGGTGATGATTCTTTCCGCGCGTCAGGACGAAGCAGAAAAAGTGGACTGCCTTGATGCCGGTGCCGACGACTACCTGTCAAAGCCCTTCGGTGCCCATGAATTGCTGGCCCGGGTTCGGGTGGCGTTGCGTCGCAGCGCCCGCATGCCCTCTCGCGAACATCTGTACGATCTTGATGGTCTGCACATTGATTTAAGCCGCGCAGTCATTACGCTGCACGGCGAGCCTGTGCACCTCACCCCCATTGAGTTCAAACTGATCAGCCTGTTGGTTTCCATGCCCGGTCGGGTGTTTACGCACCGCCAACTGTTGGTTAGCGTCTGGGGTGAAGAATATGTAAACGACACCCACTACCTGCGCATCCACATGGGTCGGCTGCGGGCCAAGCTGGAGCGTTTGCCGGCTCAGCCCCGCTTCATTCTGACCGAGGCAGGCGCCGGGTATCGCTTGGCGGGGGGGTAAGGCTCCCCCATCTGTGTTTATGTGATTGATACACCCTAAGTGCTTTACTTACGCCAAACAATTTCAGAGAAAAAAATATGTCCAATCATCTGCCTAAAAAAGCCAGTTTGGGCCTTGTAATGGGTGCTCTTGGCGTTGTTTTCGGCGATATCGGCACCAGTCCGCTCTACACCATCAAAGAAATTTTTGGCCATGCAACCGGTATTATCCCCACCCCCGAGCATGTCATTGGTGCCACTTCAGCGGTTTTTTGGGCTTTGATGTGTGTTGTCACACTAAAGTACGTCATATTGATATTGCGTGCAGACAACCGGGGCGAAGGCGGCATCATGGCTTTGTTGGCGCTGGCGGTCTCCAGCGTGGCAAGCAATGAAGTCCTTAAAAAACGCCTGTTGGTGGTGGGTACGTTCGGAGCCTGCTTGTTTTATGGTGAGTGCATCATCACGCCTGCCATTTCTGTTTTGTCAGCCGTGGAGGGTTTGGAGCTGGTCTCGCCCGGCATGTCGGAATATATTTTGCCCATCTCGGTGGCTATTATTGTCACCCTGTTTGGCGTACAGCGCTTTGGAACCCAAGCCGTGGGCGGTTTTTACGCCCCTATCATCATTGGCTGGTTTGCGGTCATGGGTGCCGTGGGTTTGTGGCAAATCATTCAGCATCCCGGTATTTTGGCAGCGCTTAACCCATTGACAGCGCTTTCTTTTTTGATTGAACGTGGTTTTGGCATTTTTGCTGCTGTCGGCATGGTGGTGCTGGCCATCACCGGCGCTGAAACCTTGTATGCCGACATGGGGCACTTCGGCAAATCGTCCATCCGCGTGGCGTGGGTATCGCTGGTTCTGCCCGGGCTGACCTTGAATTACCTCGGGCAGGGGGCCTTGCTGTTGGGCAATCCTGAGGCGGTTGAAAACCCGTTTTTTCTGGCGTTTCCCCCCATCTTGCTGATTCCTGCGGTTATTCTGGCCACCATCGCTACCGTCATTGCCTCCCAGGCCACCATCTCCGGTGCCTATTCCATGACGCAGCAGGCCATACAATTGGGTCTGTTGCCCAGGATGCAAATTATTCACACCTCGGAAACCGAGTCCGGACAAATCTACATGCCCATGGTGAACTGGATTTTATTGGGTGCGGTTTTACTGGCGGTGCTGGGTTTCAGAAACTCATCGGCGCTGGCATCGGCTTACGGCATCGCCATTACCGGCACCATGCTGATCGCCACCATTCTTACTTTTTACGTTATCCGCCATGGCTGGAAATATCCGCTGTGGATATCGGTAGGCGCAACCGCATTTTTTCTCGCACTCGACACGCTCTTGTTCACCTCTTGCGCGGTAAAGTTTTTCCAGGGAGGCTGGTTCCCTGTGGTGCTGGGTTGTGCCTTGCTGGTGGTCATGCTGACGTGGAAAAAGGGACGTGAGTTGCTGCTGCAGCACATTTATGAAAACGACCCGAAACTCTCAGAGTTTGTGGAGTACATGAAAGACGCAGACGTGCCAAGGGTTGAACGCACGGCCGTGTTTTTGGTGTCCGATCCCCGTACGGCGCCGCAGGCCTTGATGCACAACCTGAAACACAACCGCGTTTTGCATCAACACAACCTGATTGTGACGGTTGTGTTTGAAGACATTCCCTGGGTGCCCGAGCGCGATCGTCTGGTCACCACCCAAGTGGGAGAGGGGTTCTGGCAACTCACCATACGTTACGGGTTCATGGACAAAACCGACATTCCCAAGGCACTGAATCAGGTGAAGATTCCCGGCTTGGAAATTGATCCGTTCAGTACCTCCTACTTCTTGAGCCGTGAAACCGTTGTGCCTTCTCAGGGCGGCAAGATGGGCCGTTGGCGCGAAGTGCTGTTCACCATGATTTCCCGCAACGCAGGCAGTGTGGTCAGTTATTTCAACATTCCCAGCAACAGCGTGATTGAACTTGGCTCGCGGGTGCACATCTAAGGTGGTGTGGCCGTTTAATACATCAGCGCCGCTGATCTTGAATTGTAAGGAATTGAATTAATGGGTTTTTTAAAGTTTAAACAAGGGCTGGTGCTGGCATTGTGCGGTATTGGGATCAACCTGAGCGTGGCGGGTGCTGCCCACAGCGCAGGCGAAACGCGGTTTGCCGTGTTGGCAGGCGGTTGCTTTTGGTGCACAGAGTCTGATTTCGAGGCTTTGCCGGGCGTCATTGAAGCTGAATCCGGTTACGCAGGGGGTAAAAAACCAAACCCGACCTATGAAGAGGTCAGCCGTGGCGATTCCGGCCACATTGAGGTGGTCAAGGTTGTTTACGACCCGAAGAAGGTGAGTTACGAGGCGTTGCTGAAACATTACTGGCGCACCGTGGATCCCACCGTCGCCAATCAGCAATTTTGCGACCGCGGTCCGCAGTACAAGACCGCCATTTTTTACGCAGATGCCGAGCAACTGGCCATCGCTGAGAAAAGCAAGGCAGAACTCGTTAAAAGCGGGGTATTGCCCCGTGTTTACACTGAAATTTTGCCCTTGAACGCTTTTTACCCAGCCGAGGAATACCACCAGGACTACTACAAGAAAAACCCGCTGCGCTACAAATACTACCGAAACGGTTGCGGGCGAGATGCCCGCCTGAAGGAAGTTTGGAAAACGCAGTGAGTTTGTAGCGAACTGCCGGAACGTCAGGTACGCAGCGCCGGCAGTTTCTCGTCGGCCGGCACAAAATTTAGCGCCAAACCGTTGTTGCAGTAGCGCAAACCAGTGGGTTTGGGGCCATCCTTAAACACATGGCCTTGGTGCCCGCCACAGCGCGAGCAATGGTATTCGGTGCGCGGCATCAAAATTTTATAGTCTGTTTTGGTGGCAATGGAATTGGGCAGTACGTCAAAAAAACTGGGCCAACCTGTGCCGCTGTCATACTTCATCTGACTTTTGAAAAGCGGTTGCAGGCAAGCCGCACACACAAACGTGCCTTCCCGTTTTTCTTCGTTCAGCGGGCTGGTGAAAGAACGTTCCGTGTCTTCTTCAAACAGAACATCGAATTGGGGGCGGCTGAGCAATTTCAGCCATTCTTCTTTGGATTTTTTCACAACAATGCGACCTTGAGCTAATACCACAGTGTACTTCAGGCTTGAGCCGACCAAGGCCAGCGATACCAAGCGTTTCAGCGTATTTCTTTTATTCATCTTGTTTAATCGTTTCTTTGCCTTCTTGAGTGCAAGTTCGACAGGCGATTGTGAAAAAAATTCAAAAAACCTGTTTTTTCAAACGCCCGTCGTTGTAAAACTCAGGTGGCTCGGGGGCCACACTGCGTTTTCAGTTGCTGTAGGCTTTAATACGGCTGCTCAAGCCCAACTGTTCGGCTGCGGCCATGCCACGTGCGCGGTAGCTTTTGTCCAGTTCGTCTGAGAGCGCTGCCATGCGTTTTTGCTCTGCATCGTTCATTTCCGCTGTCAGCATCATGACTTCACGGGTCAGCTCCTCGGCAGAAAAAGCCGCTGCGATGAATTCCTTGAGTTTGGTGTCGTTCAATGCGCAGGCCAGACGTGAAATCCTGTCCTTGCGTTGAGCGAAACTTGAAATGCGCAGGTTGTCTGCCGCGTCCTTGACTTCTTCCATCAGGCTCAATGCCTTGGCTTCCGGCAGGTAGTCGGTGAAGGCGCCCATAATGTGAAAATCGCCATGTTCGGCCATGCGGCGTGTCACTGCGCGCATCAAGTCCACGGGTAACTCATTGAGCATGCGCTCGGCGCGTTCCGGCAACTGTTCGCGCGATACTTCCGTCATGAATTCAGCGTCAAAGTGTTTGCACAGTTTGATGGCTTGTTCCGTGGAGGTGTAGTAAGACATGTTCGCAGTAATGGCTGGCCCAAACACCTTTTTGCACAACATGGCGCTCAGCGCGTCTGGTGCAATTTTGCCCATGCCGGCCAGTTTTTCAAAGATATGACCGAATTCTTCAATCAAGTTGTTTTGAAATTTTGTGCGCAGGTTTTTCAGGGCCAGCGCATCCAGTGAATCCAGGTAAGCCAGATCGGCGGGTTGCTTGTGCAGGGTGATGGCCAAACGGCGCAATTCAGTAGAGCGATCCATGGTTCACAGTCCGAGAAGTTTTTTGGCTGGTATGCGCAGCAGTAAGGGCAGTTGGCCCAAGGCGTTGTCCATGGCCTGCTTCAGGTGTTTTTCGTGGACCACCTTGGCCGATTCCAGGTCTTTTATCAATCTCTGCTTGGCACTGTCATCCAGCGCCTTGATCTGGGTGTTGTCTTCACCCAGCAAGCTGCTCAGTGTTTTGTCATGCGCACTCATGTTGTCTCCTCTGCGATTGAGTCGGGATGTGTTTGTTGCCGTGTGCAACGCCACTTTTAATTACGTCATGCATCATAATGTAAGGACGCTTTTTTTTGTGAAATTTACCATGTCTGCCGAAATTCAAAATCGCTGTAATGTGTGGCTGGAAAAGGCTGTCATCGGCCTGAACTTGTGTCCGTTTGCCAAGGCAGTTCATGTCAAGGGGCGCATACGCTGGGTGCTGTTTGAAGGGGATGATGAGGCTGACTTGAGGGCCTGCATTGAGACAGAAATGCAGACCTTGGCAGACTTGCCCTGTGAGGTAACCGACACCACACTGATTGTGCTTACGAAGGCCTTGCCGGATTTCCTGGAATTTCACTGGTTTGTGGAGGCCCTGGGTCCCTTGTTGAAACGTTTGGGGCTAAGAGGTGTTTTGCAGGTGGCCAGTTTTCATCCGCATTTTGAATTTTCCGGTTCACAACCCGATGACAGGGCAAATTTCACCAACCGCTCGCCTTGGCCCATTGTCCATTTGCTGCGTGAGAGCAGCGTTGAAAAAGCAGTGGAAGCCTTCCCGCAAGCCCAAGCAATCTTTGGCGGCAACATCGAACGGCTTGACGCAATGTCAGACACTGATTTCAAAGAAATTTTCAGTTTCTAGCCCGAATTCATCCCGGTCGTTTCCCGGTGTGGCAATTTGTTGCAAATAAACGGGCTTTCAAGTCAATTGAGCACCATTTGCCCAACTTTTCTCCTCTTGAAGCTTAAACATGAGCACGCACAATTGTGTCGGGGAGATCGACTGCCTTCGTTTACGAAAAACCGAACATTAAAGAAGGTAAAACAGAGCAATTGCAGGTTGCGTTTCACGGCGACCTTGTCGATATTAGATAGGCACTTGAACAAAGGGTTCGTTCATGAACGAAGAAAACTTAGAACATCATTTTCCAGTCATTCCAGTTTCGGTGACCGCATTGTTTGCGGTGATCTCAGGCGTTCTTATTGCGCTGGAAATGCCGACGTATTCCGTTTTGTCCGGACTGTTGGGACTGGGAGCCACCGTGGCCTTCTGGCTGCGGGAGTTGGCCGTGCGGGAACAGGCGTGGCAGTTGCGCTTGAATTCGCCCGCAACCCGGAAAGCGGCCACTGACAGCCTTGCAGCGCAGGAAAAATGGCGCAAGGAACTCAGCATGCTGCAAAGCCAGTGGGTGCCTACACTGGAAAACCAGCTCACGACCGCCAGAACCCAAATGGAAAGTGCCATTTGCGAAATCACTGAATCGTTTTCAACCATTCACGAACGTCTGGGGGAAACCAGCCGTCTGGCCGGTGATGCCGCGGGCACGCTGGGCGGTTCTGGCGCAGGTTTGGCAGAAAAGGTGCAGGGTACCTTGTCAGACATGTTGAGCAGCATCAACAAGTCATTGGAAGAAAAAGCCACCATGTTTGAGGAAGTTAAAAGCTTCATCAACTCCACGGATGAATTGGCACGCATGGCCAGTTCCGTGGAAGAGCTGGCCGCCAAAACCAACTTGCTGGCATTGAATGCAGCCATTGAAGCGGCCCGGGCGGGTGAGGAAGGGCGGGGCTTTTCAATTGTGGCTGATGAGGTACGCAAGCTCTCCATGTTGTCTGCCGAAACCGGTCAGCAGATCCGTCGCCGTGTTGAAGAAATTTCAGCGGCTGCCCGCCGTGCCGGCGATGGTGCCAACCGCATGCAGGTCTCCGACGGTAAATTGCTGAGCTACGCACAAGACACTGTCAATGATGTGGTGGGTTCATTCCATTCCGTCACTGAGCCTTTGAAGAACACTTCCGAGAAAATTGTTGATAACACTTCGCGCATCAGCGACGGCTTGAACAACGCCGTGGTGAATTTCCAATTTCAAGATCGGGTTTCTCAAATTCTGTGTCACGTCGATGAAAGTCTGAAGTCATTGCAGAGTCAGATTGTCAGTCAGCGTGATTTGAATGTGCAGGAATTAATGGGTGGTTTGTCCAAGCGTTACACCATGGCTGAGGAGAGAATCAACCATTCCCCGGCCCGCACTGGAACAAGCCACCGAAGCGCATCACCCAGCGTCAGTTCCGCTCCCGCGGCGGCACCGAAGTCAGGTGACCTAGACATCACTTTCTTCTGAGTAAAACATGAGCAAAACCATTCTAGTTGTTGATGATTCCAACTCGCTTCGCCAAGTCATGGCCATGACATTGCGCAGTCAGGGTTATGAAGTGGTCGAGGGCAGCGACGGCAAGGAAGGCCTGAAGCAGCTCGACGGTCGCAAGGTTCATTTGATCGTTAGCGACTTGAACATGCCCAACATGGACGGTATGACTTTCGTAAAGGAAGTCAAAAAACTGGCTGCCTACAAATTCGTGCCCATCATTATGCTCACCACCGAGTCAGATGAAAAAATCAAGGCAGAAGGTCAGGCCGCCGGTTTGAAGGCCTGGATGGTTAAACCGTTCAAGCCAGAGCAAATGCTGGCTGCGGTCAACAAGTTGATTGCATAGGAACCAACATGAGCAGCGAACACGAGGTGATTGAAACACCGCCGATGGCAAGCTCAGGCTCGGAGCCGCAGGTAGACCAAAGCGCTGTGCTTGAAGTGGGCTGTCTCACCATTGCAGAATGTGCGCTGGTGGCAGACCAGTTAAGGACCGCCATGAGCAGACATGCCAAGGTGTTCATGAATCTCGCTGCTTGCGAAGAAATCGACACTGCAGGCATGCAATTGCTCACCATCATTCAAAACGATGCTGATGTGGCTCACCGCATCAGGTTTATGGCGCCCCACGAGGCAGTATTCGCTCAGGCGAAACGCTTGGGGCTGTCAAATTTCCTACAAAGTGGCATAGACGAATAGTCTCTGGGAGTCCGCATGGCATTAGATCTGAATCTGGACGCAGCCAGAGGCATTTTTTTCACGGAAGCCAGACAACTTCTGGGTGAGGTGGAAACCTACGTTCTGCAACTCGAGCAAGACCCATCCGACAAGGAAACGCTGAACGCAGCCTTCCGTGCAGCCCACACCATCAAGGGCAGTGCAGGCGTTTTCGGCTTTGCGGGCGTCACCCATTTTGTTCACGATCTGGAAACGGTTCTGGACCGTGTTCGAAACGGAGAAATCGGTTTTGACGGGCCCATGAGCACGCTGGTGCTGTCTTGCCGCGATCACATTGCCACCTTGGTTGATTTGCTGGACGCTGGCGCTGAAGACGGCGAGGTGCCGGATGATGTGAAAACTGTTCAGCAAGGTCTCACGGCGCGCCTGAAAGCCTACCTGCAGGGTAACGGTGCTGAAAAAACGGTCGCTGCAGCGCCGGTAGTGCATGCACCTTCAGCGCTTGAGCAAACTGTTGAACGCACGTGGCAAATTTCCGTGCGGCTTGCTGCCAGTACCCTGT
>JBEIKS010000067.1:0-10592 GCA_040379625.1 Burkholderiaceae bacterium | reverse complement strand
TTCAGTTCTGCCATCGCATGATGTTCCGGCAACACTGTGATCACACCCTCAAAGAAAGAACCATGCAACATAGGTTCAATCGTCAAATATCCGATCAGGACAGAAGGAATGGCCAGCAACACCAAAGGCAAGGTGACAACCCAAGGAGACTCGTGGGGCTCATGCGCATGACCGTGGTGGTCGTCATGTGCATGATTGTCGTGAGCATGGTCGTCATGACCGTGATCATCATGGCCATGGGCGTGTGCCACATGGCGGAAGCGCTCTTCCCCATGGAACACCAGGAAGTACATCCGGAAAGAATAGAACGCTGTAATGAATACACCCGCCATTACCGCAAAGTGCGCAAAACCGGCCGCAGGCAAATGACTGAATGCAACCGCTTCGATGATGGAATCTTTTGAATAGAAACCGGAGAAAAACGGTGTACCGATAAGCGCCAAGGAACCCAGCAGCGATGTCAGCCATGTGATTGGCATGTATTTCCACAAGCCGCCCATGTTGCGAATGTCTTGATCGTGGTGCATGCCCATGATCACGGAGCCTGCGCCCAAGAACAACAAGGCTTTAAAGAAGGCGTGTGTCATCAGGTGGAAAATGGCAACCGGATAAGCAGACACTCCCAATGCAACGGTCATATAGCCCAACTGAGACAATGTTGAATACGCCACCACGCGTTTGATGTCGTTTTGTATGATGCCCATAAAGCCCATAAACAAGGCAGTGATGGAGCCGATCACCAAAATAAAATTCAAGGCAATGTCAGACAACTCAAACAGGGGTGACATGCGACTGACCATAAAAATACCCGCTGTCACCATTGTGGCGGCGTGGATCAGTGCGGAAATCGGTGTCGGACCTTCCATGGAATCAGGCAACCAGACATGCAAGGGAAACTGTGCTGACTTACCCATCGCTCCGATGAACAAACAAATACAAGCCACAGCCAGCAGCGGCCATTCGGTTCCGGGGAATGTTTTCAAAGCCAACGCATCGGCCTGTTCAAACACCTCTGCATAGTTCATTGATCCGGTGTTGGCCAGTATCAAACCTATTCCGAGAATGAAGCCGAAGTCTCCGACCCGGTTCACAAGGAAAGCCTTCAGGTTGGCGTAAATCGCTGTCGGACGTGTGTACCAAAAACCGATCAGCAAATAAGACACCAAACCCACCGCTTCCCAACCAAAAAACAGTTGCAGGAAGTTGTTGCTCATGACGAGCATCAGCATTGCAAAGGTGAACAGGGAAATGTAGGCAAAAAAGCGTTGATAGCCAGCGTCTTCATGCATGTAGCCGATGGTGTAGATATGAACCATCAAAGACACTGAAGTCACCACCAACATCATGGTGGCGGTGAGCGAATCCACCAAAAATCCAACTTCAAATTTCAAGGAACCAACGCTGGCCCACTCATAAAGCATGCCGTTGAAGGTATTGCCTTCTCTGACATCCATAAAAACAGCGCAGGAAGCGAGGAAAGAAATAAGAACACCTAAAATGGTGACGCAATGCGCGCCGGTGCGGCCTATCTGCTTACCGAAGAAGCCCGCCAGTATGCAACCCGCCAAAGGTGCAAAAGGAACAACAAGGTACAAGGGGTTCATCGTTTTTATCCCTTGAGTTGGTCGAGATCTTCGACGTTGATTGAATTCATGTTACGGAACAACACCACCAAAATAGCCAATCCGATTGCTGACTCTGCCGCTGCAACGGTGAGAATGAAGAATACGAATACCTGTCCGGACAAATCACCGAGATATCGGGAAAATGCCACAAAATTCATGTTTACCGCCAACAGCATCAATTCAATGGCCATCAGAAGCACAATGATATTTTTGCGATTGAGAAATATTCCGATCACGCTGATCGAAAACAATATGGCGCCAAGCACCAGATAATTTGAAAGACTCACCATGTCGTCGTCCCGCCTTTATTTTTTGGATTCTGCTGCTGGGGTTTGTCGGCTGCTCAAATCAGCGTCCATGCTGACCAGTCGCACGCGGTCTGTGCTCTTGACGCGGACCTGATCACCCGGCCGCTGGGATTTTGTGTCCTTGCGCTTGCGCAATGTCAGCGCAATGGCAGCCACCATGGCAACCAGCAAAATAACCGCGGCAATTTCAAACGGGTAAAGAAATTCCGTGTAAACCACCTTACCCAACTCTTCGGTGTTGTTCACAGACTTTGGAATGGCCTGAGGCAAATCTGTTGTGAAGAATCCCTTCATCAGAACAACAGACATTTCAAATGCGATCAACGAACCCACAACAATGGCTGTGGGTAGATTTTTCCAAAAGCCCGCCCTCAGTAAATCGAGGTTGATGTCCAGCATCATCACGACGAACAGGAACAAAACCATGACGGCGCCCACGTAAACCAGCACCAGCGAAATCGCAAGAAACTCTGCATCAAGCAACATCCACAAGCCGGAGGCCGAGAAGAAAGAAAGCACAAGGAACATGGCGGCGTGAACCGGATTGCGCGCGGTGATGACACGTATGGCCGCAAATACCAAAATGGCGGCAAACGCGTAGAAAAAAACGGGAGTGATGGCTGTCATAAGTTTTGAGCTCTGGTAATTTTCAGTTTCAATCAACGGTACTGAGCGTCGGTTGCGCGATTGGCAGCAATCTCGGACTCATAGCGATCTCCAACGGCGAGCAGCATTTCCTTTGTAAAGTACAGATCACCGCGTTTCTCGCCGTGATATTCGTGAATATGGGTTTCAACAATGGAGTCGACCGGGCAAGATTCCTCGCAAAAACCACAGAAAATACATTTGGTCAGGTCAATGTCGTAGCGCGTGGTGCGGCGAGTGCCATCGTCCCGCACATCAGATTCAATCGTAATGGCCATGGCAGGGCAAACTGCCTCGCACAACTTGCAAGCGATACAACGCTCTTCTCCGTTGGGATAGCGACGCAATGCATGCAGGCCGCGAAAGCGCGGAGACATCGGTGTTTTCTCTTCCGGGTATTGAATGGTGATCTTTGGCATGAACAGATATTTACCTGTCAAAGCCATGCCCTTCAACAACTCCTTGAGCAACAGACTGGAGAGAAACTCTTTAATGGCGAGATACATACTAATAACCTTTCAGCTTATTTCCAGATGTTCCAAGAGGTCTGCATCCATGCAGCCACAACCACCAGCCACACAAGTGTGAGCGGAATGAATATCTTCCAGCCTAAGCGCATGATTTGGTCATAGCGATAGCGGGGGAAGGATGCACGGAACCAGATGAAGAACGAGACAACAATGAAGGTCTTCAAACCCAGCCAGATCCAGCCTGGCAACCAGTTGAAAACAACAGAGTTCAACGGAGCACTCCAGCCACCAAGGAACATGATGGAGGCCAATGCGGAAATCAGGATCATGTTGGCGTATTCAGCCAGGAAAAACACGGCGAAGGTCATGCCTGAATACTCAACCATGTGGCCGGCAACAATCTCGGATTCGCCCTCAACCACGTCGAAGGGATGACGATTGGTTTCCGCCACACCCGATACAACGTAGATGACAAACAAAGGCAGCAATGGCAACCAGTTCCAGGAAAGGAAGTTCAGACCCATGTCTGCGAAACGACCTTTCTCTTGGCCCAGAACGATTTCAGTCATGTTCAAACTGCCGCTGACCAACAAGACGGTCACCAGACAAAAGCCCATGGCCAACTCATAAGACACCATTTGCGCTGATGCGCGCATGGCCGCGATGAATGCGTACTTGGAATTGGAGGCCCAACCGGCGATGATCACGCCGTAAACACCGATTGAGGTGATCGCCATGACATACAAAAGACCAGCATTGATGTTTGAAAGCGCCACTTCAGGACCGAATGGAATCACGGCCCACGCAGCAAGCGCTGGCATGATGGTCATTAGGGGCGCAATAATGAAAAGCCCTTTGCTGGCATTCGTTGGAACAATGATTTCCTTGAAAATCAGCTTCACAGCGTCGGCAATAGGCTGCAACAAACCCAAGGGACCCACACGGTTTGGGCCCAGACGTATGTGCATCCAGCCAATCAGCTTACGCTCCCAATAGGTCAGGTAAGCAACGCAGATCAGCAACGGCAGCGTAATTGCCAAGATGCCTGCTACTGTCCAGACGGTGGGCCACAACGGACCGAGTAACTCGGCGCCTTGGGCCTGAATGCTCGTCAGAAGACTGCTCATCGGTTCAACATCCTCTCTGGCGGGGAACTAAGTTCACCCTCATGGTTCAAATCGCACTGATTTCAATTGCGCCGAACATCGGTCCGACGGCCACGGTCTCGGGAAGCGCTGCAGAAATCTGCACCACAGCTTCCGCCTGTCTGTCGTCAATCAGCACGGACAGTTGTGCTCCTGCGTGACCATTCATGCGGGCCAATACGGGCTGAGCATCCTTGAGTCCAAGTTTCTCAGCGGTAGCCGTGTGCATGCGCGCAACAGGCTTTGCAGCAGCAGGACTGGCCTGCAAAGCTGCCGCGCGCCGTACGATACCATCAGTGCTGTAAATAGGCACATTGGATACACGTGTCAGGGGGCCCAACTTCACAGAAGGTCTGACCGGCTGCAAGGAAAGCGCGTTGTTGAGTTGCTCCGACACCGCATTGAGCGCCAGCGTTTTTCGCACATCTTCCGAACTGGATTCATCAAAGCCGGACAATCCGAGCAAATTACCCAGTACGCGCAATACCTTCCACGCAGGTCTGGTTTGACCCAGCGGTCTGACTGCAGCGGCGAAACTCTGTACCCTGCCCTCGCAGTTGACGAAACTGCCGGAAGTTTCCGTAAATGGCGCAATCGGCAAAATCAGATTTGCATATTGGGACACCCTGTTTTTATGGGTCGCCAGTGCAACAACGAAGGGGGTTTCTTTCAAGGCGGACAGTGCCTGGGCGCCATCGGCTGCGTCAAGATCAGGTTCGGTGTTGAGCAGCAGCATGGCTTTCAGGCCACCGGACAGCATCTGGGCGGCGTTTTTGCCATCTGCTTTTGGAATGGCGCCTGCCACGTAGGCTCCCAAGGTGTTACCGCCCTCGGTCAGGTGACCAAACGGAGCAGCCAACATTTCGCCCAAGGTCTGCACCAAAGCTTCTATTTGTGAGGATTCAGCGTGCTGCCCAACTGCGTTGCCCATCAAGATCAAGGGCGCCTTGCCTGAAAGCAAGCGGTCGGCCATGTCTTTGGAGGCAGGACTGGCCACAATGCCACTGAGCGCTGAAGGCGCAGCAATTGATTTGCCCTGAGCGACTGCAACCACAATTTCAGCCAATGCTGCAGCCCAAAGGGTGGGCGCCAGCACCTGCTTTGCAGCGATGGGCAGCAACCAGTCATCGTTTGAAGAATGAATGGACATGACCTTCATTTTACGGCGGGCGGCCTGGCGAATGCGCTGGGCCAACAGAGGATGGTCTTTTCTCAAAAACGACCCGACCACCAAGACCCGGTCAAACTGCTTGATTTTTGAAACTTCGGTGCCAAGCCAAGGAATGCCCTTGCGCAATGAATCTGCAGAAAAGTCTGTTCTGCGCAAACGCACATCAATGTTTTCAGAACCCAACCCCCGCATCAGACGAGCAGCCAACGCGAGTTCTTCAACAGTGGATGTGGGTGAGGCCAGCAAACCAACCGCGCTACCACCGTCACTGCCGGTTACTTCCTTCAAGCCCTCGGCAACCAAACTCAAGGCGGTTTCCCAATCGGTCTCCATCCAGACGTCACCACGTTTCACCATGGGGACTGTCACGCGGTCTTGCGCATACAAGCCCTCGTAGGAAAAACGGTCTTTGTCGGAGATCCAGCACTCATTGACTTCATCTGACTCATAAGGCAAGACACGCATGACGCGGTCGCCTTTAACCTGAACAATCAAATTTGCGCCCAGACTGTCATGGGGACTGACTGAACGGCGACGGGCCAATTCCCAGGTGCGTGCACTGTAACGGAATGGTTTTGAGGTCAGCGCGCCAACAGGACAAAGATCAATCATGTTTCCGGACAATTCGGATTCAACCGAACGGCCCACGAAAGAAAGAATCTCGGAATGCTCTCCGCGACCAGCCATGCCCAATTCCATTACGCCGGCAATTTCCTGACCGAAACGGACGCACCGTGTGCAGTGTATGCAACGACTCATTTCCTGCGCGGAAATCAGTGGCCCCATGTCTTTGTGAAAGACGACGCGTTTTTCTTCCTGATAGCGCGAACTGACGCCACCGTAACCCACGGCGAGATCCTGCAACTGACATTCGCCGCCCTGATCGCAGATGGGGCAATCCAGTGGATGGTTGATCAGCAAAAACTCCATCACGGACTTTTGCGCGTTCACAGCCTTGGGCGATGCCGTCCGAACAATCATGCCGGCAGTAACAGGGGTTGCGCAGGCCGGTAAGGGCTTGGGCGCTTTTTCCACTTCGACCAGACACATGCGGCAATTTGCTGCGATGCTTAACTTTTTGTGATAACAAAAGTGCGGTACGTAGGTACCCACGCGTTGCGTGGCATCCATCAACATACTGCCCTCGGGCACCTCGACTTTTACGCCGTCAATTTCAATTTCAACCATGTTCTGTCACGCAACCTGTTAGATGTAAGCCGGCACCAAACACGTTTTGTGTTCGATGTGATAGGCGAATTCATCGCGGTAATGCTTTACGAAAGCCCGCACTGGCATGGCCGCAGCGTCACCGAGAGCGCAGATGGTGCGACCCTGAATGTTATCGGCGATCGAGTTCAGTAGATCAAGGTCCTCGGGACGACCTTGTCCATTTTCAATGCGATGGACAATGCGATACAACCAGCCCGTGCCCTCTCGGCAAGGCGTGCACTGTCCGCAACTTTCCTCAAAATAGAAGTAAGACAGACGCAAGAGACTTTTCACCATGCAACGGGTTTCATCCATCACGATGACGGCTCCGGAACCCAACATTGAGCCTGCTTTGGCAATGGAGTCATAGTCCATGTCGGTATTCATCATAATGTCGCCGGGAATGACAGGCATTGAAGAACCACCTGGAATGACCGCCTTGATTTTTCTGCCACCCTTCATGCCACCGGCCAATTCCATCAATTTGGCAAACGGTGTGCCCATGGGAATTTCGTAATTGCCTGGGCGCTCAACATCGCCGGAGACGGAAAATATTTTCGTGCCGCCGTTGTTTTGCTTGCCGAGGTCATGGAACCAGTCGCCGCCGTTGCTGATAATGAAAGGCACTGAGGCGAAGGTTTCCGTGTTGTTGATGGTGGTGGGTTTACCGTACAGGCCGAAAGAAGCGGGAAACGGCGGCTTGAAACGTGGCTGCCCTTTTTTGCCTTCAATTGACTCGATAAGAGCGGTCTCTTCTCCGCAGATGTATGCACCATAACCATGGTGAGCATGCAACTGGAAACTAAAATCGCTACCCATGATTTTGTCACCAAGGAAACCTGCGGCACGCGCCTCTTCAAGGGCGGCCTCAAATACATCGTAGGTTTCCCAGATTTCACCATGAATGTAGTTATAACCCACTGATATACCCATCGCATAGGCTGCGATGGCCATGCCTTCAATCAGGGAATGTGGGTTATAGCGGAGAATATCGCGGTCTTTGAAAGTACCTGGCTCGCCTTCATCTGAATTGCAGACCAAGTACTTTGCGCCAGGAAATTGACGCGGCATGAAACTCCATTTCAGACCGGTTGGAAAGCCGGCGCCTCCGCGACCACGCAGGGCTGATTTCTTGACCTCTGCAATAACATCTTCAGGCTTGATGCCCTCTTTCAGAATCTTGCGAAGGGCCTTGTATCCGCCTCTTGCCTGATAGTCTGAGAGGTGCCAATTTTTGCCATCCAGACCCGCCAGAATAACGGGATTAATGTGACGACCGTGTAGACTGGTCATGACTTCAACTCCTTGATCAATTGATCAATTTTTTCATTGTTCATAAAACTGCACATGCGGTGGTTGTTCACCAGCATCACGGGGGCATCTCCACAGGCGCCCATGCACTCACCCTCTTTTAGGGTAAAGCAGTCGTCAGCCGAGGTCTCGTTGTAACCAATGCCCAACTGGTGCTTTAAATGTTCCGCCGCATGGGTTCCACCTGACAAAGCACAAGGCAGATTGGTGCAAACGGTGATCTTGTGTTTACCGACCGGTTTGACGTCGTACATGTTGTAGAACGTAGCAACCTCATAGGCAGCGATCGGCGGCATGTCCAAGTACTCGGCGACATGTTCTATCGCCTCCATGGACAACCAACCCAATTCGACCTGAGCAATTCTAAGGCCGGACATCACTGCGGATTGCTTTTGATCTGAAGGGTATTTGGCCACTTCACGATCAATCTTTTTGTATGCCTCTGCACTCAGCATTTCAACACCCTTATGCGACTTCGATCTTTAGCGATCGATTTCACCGAAAACAATATCTTGTGTACCAATAATGGTCACGACGTCTGCAATCATGTGGCCTTTGGCCATTTCATCAAGCGCTTGCAAGTGGGCATAACCGGGCGCCCGGATCTTCAAGCGATAGGGCTTGTTGGCTCCGTCGGACACCAGATAAATCCCGAACTCACCCTTCGGATGTTCGACGGCAGCATAGGCCTCGCCTTCAGGCACATGCATGCCTTCGGTAAACAACTTGAAGTGGTGAATCAGTTCTTCCATGTTGGTTTTCATGTCAACACGTTTTGGCGGCGCAATTTTGTGATTGTCGGCCATGACCGGACCCGGATTATTGCGGAGCCAGTCTACGCACTGACGAATGATGCGGTTACTTTGACGCATCTCTTCGACACGAACGAGATAACGGTCGTAAGAATCGCCATTCTTGCCCACCGGAATATCAAAAGCCAGACGGTCATAGACTTCATAAGGCTGCTTCTTGCGAAGATCCCAGGCAATGCCCGAACCTCTTAACATGGCACCAGTAAAGCCCATGGACAAAGCGCGCTCCGGGGACACCACACCAACACCGACCAGACGCTGTTTCCAGATGCGGTTGTCTGTCAGCAGGGTTTCGTATTCATCGACATACTTTGGAAAACGCTGGGTAAATGCCTCAATGAAATCCAGCATGGATCCGTCGCGGTCTGCATTCAAACCATCCACTGACTTTTGGCCACGCAACTTGGAAGGCGAATACTTGGGCATGTGATCAGGCAAATCGCGGTAAACGCCACCAGGCCTGTAATAAGCAGCATGCAAGCGCGCACCCGAAACCGCCTCATAGCAGTCCATCAGATCTTCGCGCTCGCGGAAGGCATACAGAAATACAGCCATGGCACCAACGTCCAAAGCGTGGGCGCCCAACCACAGCAAGTGGTTCAGCAGACGTGTGATTTCATCAAACATCACCCTGATGTATTGAGCACGGACAGGAACTTCGACACCGGTGAGTTTTTCAATGGCCATGCAATACGCATGTTCGTTGCACATCATGGACACGTAATCAAGACGATCCATGTAGGGCAACGACTGAATGAATGTTTTGTGCTCAGCCAACTTTTCAGTGGCCCTGTGCAACAGGCCGATATGCGGATCGGCGCGCTGAACCACTTCACCATCCAACTCAAGCACCAAACGCAACACACCGTGCGCCGCTGGGTGCTGAGGACCAAAATTCAGGGTGTAATTTTTAATTTCAGCCATTAACGTGAACCTCCATACTGCTCTTCACGGATGATACGAGGCGTTATTTCACGCGGCTCAATGGTGACGGGCTGGTAAATAACGCGCTTCTGCTCTGGGTCATAACGCATTTCAACATGGCCCGACAAGGGGAAATCTTTGCGGAACGGGTGACCCATAAAACCGTAGTCGGTAAGAATGCGACGCAGGTCAGGGTTGCCCTGGAATACGATGCCGTAGAGGTCAAACGCCTCGCGCTCGTACCAACCCGCGGCAGACCACACATCAACGACCGAAGCCACCATCGGGAAGTCATCATCGACGCAGGTGGCGCGAACCCGAATGCGCTGGTTCAACTCAACGGACAGCAAGTGCACAACCACAGCAAAGATTTGCGACTCTTTGACTTCGTTGCGGTAAGTGGAATAGTCCATACCGCACAAGTCGATGAGTTGGTCAAACCTCAATGCGCGGTCGTCTTTGAGCGTTTGGCAAATGGCCAGATAATCTGATTGACGAACCTCAATGGTGAGCTCATTGAGGGCCGTCAGATAGTTCACTTCAAATGCCTGCAAAGCCTGCTGCACCGCACCTTTTAAAGCTTCCAGTTTTTCGGACATAAACAACCCTTGTCAGCGAGCGATGGTATTGGTTTTACGGATTTTGTTTTGCAACTGCAAAATGCCATACAAAAGCGCCTCCGCTGTCGGAGGACAACCAGGCACGTAAATATCCACCGGAACAATACGGTCACAGCCGCGCACCACTGAGTAGGAATAGTGGTAGTAGCCACCGCCGTTTGCGCACGAACCCATGGAGAGAACCCAACGAGGCTCCGCCATCTGGTCATACACCTTACGCAAAGCCGGAGCCATCTTGTTGCAAAGGGTTCCGGCCACAATCATTAAATCTGACTGACGCGGGCTGGGTCTGAATACGACACCAAAGCGGTCCAGGTCATAGCGAGAAGCACCTGCATGCATCATCTCAACG